>JAYVNM010000079.1:0-16045 GCA_043758445.1 Akkermansiaceae bacterium
TCCTTTATCGACGCAGGTTTTGAAGCCCTTTTCGACGGCGGGGATGAATTCTTTCGGGATGCTGCCGCCGGTGACCTTCGATTCGAAAATGAAGCCGGAGCCGACTTCACCGGGCTCGATGGTGTAGTCGATTTTCGCAAACTGACCGGAACCACCGGACTGCTTTTTGTGGGTGTAACTGTCGTTGACGGGCTTGGTGATGGTTTCGCGATAGGCGACCTGTGGGGCGCCGACGGTGACCTCGACCTTGTGGGTGCGCTTGAGGATGTCGATCTTGATGTCGAGGTGGAGCTCGCCCATGCCCTTGAGGATCATTTCGTTAGTTTCTTCGTCGGTTTCGACGCGGAACGATGGATCTTCCTGGATCATCTTGCCGATGGCGTTGGCGAGCTTTTCGGCGTTGGCCTTGTCCTTGGGCGCGACGGCGATGGAGATGACGGGATCGGGGAAAACCATCGGCTCGAGCGTGGCCGGGTTTTTCTCGTCGCAAAGGGTGTGACCGGTTTGGACGTTTTTCAAACCAACGATAGCAATGATGTCGCCAGCTTGTGCGGAGTCGATTTCCTTGCGGTCGTCGGCGTGCATTTCGACCATACGGCTGATGCGCTCGGTTTTGCCGGTGAACGAGTTGAGCACGGTGTCGCCCTTCTTGATGGTGCCCGAGTAGATGCGGGTGAAGGTCAGCGCGCCGAACTTGTCGTCCATGATCTTGAACGCCAGGCCACGGAACGGAGCCTTGGGATCGATGACGGCGAACTTGCCGGTTGGAGTGCCTTCTTCGTCCACCTCGGGGAGTGGCTTCACGTCGGTTGGAGCGGGAAGGTAATCGACGACGGCGTCGAGGACCAATTGGAGGCCCTTGTTTTTAAAGGAAGAACCGCAATAGGTCGGGAAAAACGCGAGGTCGATGGTGCCCTTACGGATGCACTTTTTGATTTGCTCGAGGGTCGGCTCGGTGCCATCGAGGTAGGATTCCATGATCGCGTCGTCCTGCTCGACGGCGGTTTCGATGAGCTGGGCGCGGTATTCCTTGGCCTTGTCCACCATGTCTGCGGGGATTTCCTCGATCTTGAAATTTTCCGGTTGGCCGGACTCGTCCCAGACGTGGGCCTTCATCGTGAGGAGATCGACCACGCCGATGAACTCACTTTCCGTGCCGATTGGGAGGACCATGACCAGTGGGGTGGCACCGAGGATTTTTTTCACCTGGGCGACGACGCGGTAGAAATCCGCACCGATGCGGTCGAGTTTATTGACATAAATCACGCGGGCGACTTCCGAGTCATTTGCGTAGCGCCAGTTCGTTTCGGATTGTGGCTCAACGCCGCCGGAGCCGCAGAAAACGCCGACGCCGCCGTCGAGCACTTTGAGCGAGCGATAGACTTCGATCGTGAAGTCCACGTGGCCGGGGGTGTCGATGATGTTGAACTGGAAATCTTTCCAAAAGCAGGTGGTGGCGGCGGATTGGATCGTGATGCCGCGCTCGGCTTCCTGTTCCATGAAGTCCATGGTGGATGCGCCGTCGTGAACCTCACCGATTTTGTGGATCTTGCCGGTGAGCTTGAGAATGCGTTCGGTGGTGGTCGTTTTGCCCGCATCAACGTGGGCGAAAATGCCGATGTTGCGGTATTTGGATAGGTCCTTCATGGCGGATAGTGGCTGCGGTTTGCCGACGGCGGTAGTGCGTCGGGGGCGGAATACCTAGCGAGGGCGGGCGCTTTGGCAACCCTAGAGTGCGGGTTGGGGCATCAAAATCGGGCCGCGTGGGATTTGCCGTGCGGCATCAAGACCGCGAAAGGCGTGCAAAGGTGGAGAATTTTGACGAGAAAACAGAGATGCCGGAATAACAGCGCCTAGGCTCTTCACTTTATGCCCCTTCTCGACCTTCACGCCTTTGGCGTGAGCTCTTTCCAATCACGGCACGAACAACACCTTACCTGAGCGCTCCGGGGCCTCAAGCCGGGCGAGGGCGGCCTGGAATTGTTCCAGCGGAAACGTGGAGTCCACCGGTTGTAACAGTTTCCCGGCGACGATGCGTGCCGCCAGATTTTCATAAATCGCCCGCACCTCCTCGATGGGCGAGTTCTCGATCCAACGGCTCACCCACAGCCCACGCACCTGGATGTCGCGGAAAATTAGCAGGCCGTTAGGAATGGTCAGCGGCTTGCGGCCCATCGCGCCGTAGGTGATGTGGCTGGCACCCTCGCGCAGTAATTTCATCAAGCGCAGGGCACTCTCGCCGCCGACGGCGTTGAAGGCGAGCGCGGCATTGGCCCCACCGAGTATGGCCCTGGATTCGGTTAGACTCACCTCATCATCGAGCAATACCTGATCCGCGCCGAGTTCGCGCAGTCCATTGATGAGCTCCGGTCGCCTAACAAACGAGAGCGTGCGGATGCCGAGGTCGCGGGCAAGCTGGATCACGCAGCGGCCGACCGCAGAATTTCCCACATTTTGCACGATCCAGTCGCCCGGTTTCAACGGGCCGAAGCCGTGCAACAAGCGCCAAGCCGTCGCCGGATTCACCTTGAGCATGGCGGCTTGCAGCGGGTCGATGCCGGGCGGGAGTTTGAACAACGTCTCACCGGCGATCGATGTGTGAGAGGCCCAAGTGGCGGCTCGGCGGAGGAAAATCACCCGGTCGCCGGGCGCGTAGTCGGCAGAATTGCTGGCCTCCACCACGCCACAACCTTCGATGCCGGGGGTGGCAGGCAGCGGCGGTTTCACCCCATAAGTGCCCTCGATGGTATTCAAATCCGCAGGGTTGAGCGGCGCTGCGAGGATGCGGACTAAGACTTTTCCCGCATCGGGAGCTTGGGGAATCAGGGTGCGCGGCTCTAATGCGAGAACCTCCACAGGTTTCCCGAATTCCTTGAAAACCAGTTCTTTGCCGGGCTGGGTTGAGTCGTCGTCGTCCATGGTCATGAACTTGCCACAAGATTAAGACAGGCCAAGCCGGAAAAATTTCGGAATTACTAACGGTTAATAATTTCCCCTGGAGGCAGGAATCCAACAGAGACTCCAGCCGCCAGCCCGCCTTGTGAGGGGGTTTTCAATGACATGGGAAAATTGGCGGTGCATCGCTCGTGCCAGACGCGAGGAAATCTGTGAAGACATTGACAGATTCCATGATGGCCTAAGCCCATTCCTATGATAGAAAATGGCTGAGAGCAACTCTGCAAGCCCGCAAGCTAACATGACCACCAACTCCCCTACCCCCTGGCCGCGCGGTTTCTGGAACTTGATGTTCACCCAGTTCCAAGGCGCGTTTTCCGACAACGCCCTGCGCTGGCTGGTCATTTTCCCCGTGCTCGCCTCCGTCACTCTCAGCGAGACGGCAAAGGAAGACTTCGCGGGACACGCATCGTTGTTATTCGCCGTGCCCTTCCTGCTCTTCGCCACGGTCGGCGGGTGGATGGCCGACCGCTTCAGCAAACGCTCGGTAATGATCGGAGTGAAGGCTGGGGAAATCGGCATCATGCTCTTCGCTGCATTCGCATTGGCAGTGGAAAAACAATCGCTCCAGCTTGCCGCGATCTGCCTGATGGGCGTCCACAGCACCATCTTCGCCCCAGCAAAATATGGCATCATGCCCGAGGTGCTGCCGACCACGAAGCTGTCCGCAGGAAATGGCATTCTCGAACTTCTAACATTCATCGGCATCATCCTCGGCACCTTCGCCGGTGGCTGGCTGGCCGAGGCGCTGGCGCATCGTGAGATGTGGTCGGGCATGATGTTGGCGGCCTTGGCGGCGATTGGACTACTCACCAGCCTCGGCATCGCCAAAGTCCCCGCCGCTGATCCCACGAAAAAATTCAACTGGAACATCATCGGCGAAATCTGGAGCAACATGAGCGTGATGAAAGCGGACCGCGACCTGTGGCGGGCGAACTGTGGCAACACCGCATTCTTCTTTGTCGCCACCTTGGTGCAGATCAATCTGGCGCTTTTCGCGCAAAAAGTTTTCCAGATGAAACCCACCGAGCAAGCGGGACTGCAAGCGGCGCTGAGCCTCGGCATCGGCGTGGGCAGCATGTTAGCAGGCCGGCTTTCACGCGGTCGCATTGAATACGGCCTGATCCCCTTCGGCGCAGCAATGATGGCCGTAGCGGGCTTCGGGCTGGGCTGGCCGGAGATTACAAAGGTGGCATTTGCCGGAGCTTTGGGATTGTTAGGTCTCGGCGGTGGCTTGTTCATTGTGCCCATCGTATCCGTATTACAACATCGCCCGTCCCCGCAAACCAAAGGCGCGGTCCAAGGCGCGGTGAGCTGGCTCTCATGGGTCGGCATCGCCGCCGCTGCCATCACGCAGAATCAACTCGCCGCCACCGCCCATCTCAGCTACGGAAAAATCTTTTGGGTCTGCGGCACGGTGGCCGGACTGGCCGGAATCTTCGTCAGCCTCTCCCGCCCCAAGGCCGTGCCGGAAATGCTGGCCCGCTGGAAAAACCGCTAACTGATCCTGGCGGGACGCGTGTTGTAATGCATCGCCGCGCGGGCTTGAAAAAGCGACCGGGAGCCGCTTTTGCAGCGGGTAGAGCCGGAAATCCACAGGGACTCTGTAAGGCAATCGGCTGCCCATAATACAGCGGCGGCGGGCTTTGAACTTCGGACGGTAAGGGAATTTTTTATCGTTTGCATGAAATTTTCCGCTCGGATGTTGAAAATTAAGAAAATTAAATAATTAATTTTTAAATAATAAATTCCCTAATTGTCTTTTTTGTGTTGTTTCTCGCCTGCGGTTATTTCGGCGCGCCCCCCACCCACCCTCAGTCGGATAACTTTTCACCTCCCATGAAACCGTGGTTCCCCCGCCAATTCGGAAACCCGCGACATTGCCTGTCGCTGGCCGGAATCATCGTCGTCAATGCGCTGGGCATGGCGCAGGCAGGAGCGGCCACCCTCACTTGGAACGGTTTGGGCACCAATGATGATCTTCTCAGCGGCTTAAACTGGAGCGGAGGGATCGCGCCCGCCGCCAGCGGAGATTCCTTGATTTTCACGGGAAATATCCGCCTCGCGCCGACACTCTCGACGGCCCTCAGCGTGGCATCCATCACTTTTAATTCCGCCGCGGCCGCGTTCACCCTGGGTGGCACCGGAGTTTACACGCTGACCGCCGCCGGTGGCTTGGTGAACAGCAGCAGCGGCACCCAGACGATCGGCAACGCCTTGGTATTTGGCGCGAACCAGACCTGGAGCACCAATGTCGGATCCTTGGTGCTAAACGGCAACATCAACAACAACACCGCGCTGTTGACCGTTAGTTCGACGGGAACCACCACCCTCAACGGCGTGCTGAGCGGCGCGGGTGGTTTGACCAAATCGGGCTCCGGCACCCTCCTTCTCAACGGGGCCAACATTTACAGCGGCACCACCACCTTGTCGGGCGGCAACGTGGTGTTAGGCAACGATTCTGCGGTCGGAACCAGCTCGTTGAAATTCAGCTCCAGCTCGCTGGTTGTCAGCACCGGGGTCGGTGGCGCGACTTTGGCCAACGCCTACACCCTCAGCAGGAACCTCACGTTTTCGGGCAGCAACAACCTGACCTTGACGGGAACCTCCACCCTCAGCGGGAACCGCAGCGTGACCGTCAGCGGCAGCGGCGTGCTGAGCCTCAACGGAGTCATCTCCGGCAGCAACCGCACGCTGACCAAGACCGGTTCCGGGACTTTGATCCTTGCCGGCAACAATACCATGAAGGGGGTGACCCTCAGCGCCGGAACCCTTTATGCGACCAACGCAAACGCCTTGAGCGGCGGGAGCTTCTCGCTGGGCACCGGCAGCTTCGGAACCACCAGCGCCTTGGCCTTTGCGAACGCGCTCACCCTTGCCGGTAACACCACGTTCGTCGGCTCCAACGCCATCACCTTCAATGGCAACGCGGCTCTGACCGCCACCCGCTCACTGGCTTTCAACGGCACAACCCCTGTCACTTTCAACGGCGTCATCAGCGGCTCCACTTATGGTATCAACAAAGCGGGCGCGGGCACGCTCGTCCTCGCCGGCACCAGCGCGAACACCTTCAACGGACTGACCAAGATCAATGACGGCCAGATCTCGTTCGGCAAAACCGCAGGCTTGAACGCGTTTGCCGGGGTCTTGGAAATTGGCGACGGCCTCGGCGCGACCGCCAGCGCACTGGGCCAACTCAACGCCAGCAACCAGATTCCGGACGCGTCCACCGTGGCCATTTACGCCGACGGCCAACTGAAACTACAGACGTTTTCGGACACGATCGGCGCGCTCACCCTACTGGGTGGTTCCGTGACAGGCACCGGCAGCCTGACCTTGGGCGGCGACGTGACCTTCAGCGGCACCGCCGGGGCCTCATCGTCGATCAGCTCCGCCGTCGTTCTCGGCGCAAACCGGATTTTTCTGGTCAACTCGAACGGCCTGACCGGGACCGATCTCGCGATCACGGGCAATATTTCAGGCGCTTTTTCCGCGACCAAAACCGGTGCCGGCACTCTCTCGCTTTCGGGAGCCAGCGGATTTTCCGGCGGCTATTTCGCGAATGCGGGCGGCACCCTGATCGGCAACTCGACCGCCCTCGGAACCGCCGCCGCTAATCTTGGAGATGTCAGCGGAACCAACTCGGCCTCGCTGCTGTTCGATACGACCAGCGGTCTCAGTCTCGCCAATGGCATCACCGTGCGGTCGGGAAATTCCGGCGTCTCCAAGCTCGGCGGTCTGAATATTTCCGGCATCAATACTTTCAGCGGCGCTCTGACGCTCAACAACTCCGTCACTCTCACCGCCGAAGCTGGCGGCGAGGTGGCCTTCACCGGCGGGGTCACCGGCACGGGCGGCTTTACGAAAATCGGCGCGGGCACCGTCCGCTTGAGCGGCAGCAACTCATCCTCGGGAGCGATGCTGATCTCCGCAGGCATCTTGGCCTTGGGTGCGACCAATGCCCTGGGCTCCGGCGCGCTCACGGTCGATGGCGGCATCCTCGATTTCGGCGCCAGCCGCAACGACTCGGTCGGCACGCTCGTCCTCGACAACGGCGGCTCGATCAACGGCAGCGGGACCTCGACGCTCACCAGCACAGGAAATTTCGACCTCCGCTCGGGGACGGTCCAAATCGCGCTGGCGGGAACGGGGAATTTGACCAAAACCACCGGCGGCGTGCTGGCGCTTGCGGGGACCGACGTTTACACCGGCTCCACGACGATTAGCGCGGGCAGCGTGCTTTTGGGAAATGCCAACGTCCTGCCGGCGAGCACCGCCCTCACCGTCAGCAGCGGGGCCACGCTGAACCTGCAAAATTTCGCGACCCAGGTCGGCAGCCTCGCCGGAGGGGGCGATGTCCAGCTCGGCAGCGCCACTTTCTCCGCTGGCGGAAGCAACGCGTCCACCACCTTCAGCGGCGTCGTCAACGGCACCGGCGGCCTGACGAAAACCGGCACCGGCACCCTGACACTTTCCGGCAGCAATCTCTACAGCGGCGCAACCACCATCAGCGGCGGCTCGTTGCTGCTCGGCAAGGACAACGCCCTCAACTCCCTGAGCGGCGTCACGGTCAATTCCGCCATTTTCAACCTCGGCACATTTTCCCAATCGATCGCCTCGCTCAGCGGCACTGGCACCGTCACCATCGGCGGCGGCACCCTGACCATCGGCAGCACCGGAGCCTCCTCCTCGTTCAGCGGCGGGATCGGCGGCAACGGGGCGATCATCAAATCGGGCGCCGGCACACTCAGTCTGACCGGCGTCAACAGCACCACCTCCACCCTCGACGTCAGCGGCGGAACGCTCGCCCTCAGTGGGCTCTCGGGAGCGGTAGCCAGCATTCCCACCATCACCCTCCAAAATGGCGGCACCCTCCAGCTCGATAGTTCGACGACGGAAAATGCGAACCGCATCGGCAACAGCGCCGCCATCCGGCTCAACGGTGGCACCCTGCAGCTCATTTCCGATGCCAACGGGACTTCCGAAACCGTCGGAGCTCTCACTGTCCTCGGCAGTTCCTCGACCGTCAACGTGACCCATAACGGCGGTGCGCTTACCGCGAGCGTCCTGACATTTTCCAGCCTCGGCACTGTGAGCAACGGGGCGACCGTGAATTTCACGGCGACGGGTGGCATCCTGGGCGTGTCGGCCCTCGGACCACAAATTTATATCACCGGCCAAGCCAACGGCCTGTTAGGTGGCTGGGCCACGGTCGGCGCAGATCCCGCCGAGGTCTATCTCTACGGCATCCGCGCGTTCAGCAGTTATTATGAAGGCTCGCTAGGCATCAACATCAACGACACGACGAAAATCGTCAGGCTTTCAAGCAGCTCGGTGTCCGGGGCCACAACCTTGTCCAATGCCGGAATTACCACCGACCTCGGGCTGAACCTAACCGACGTAACCACGGTCGATCTCGGCACTGACAGCTCCCGCACCCTCAATCTCTCGAATGGTTCGCTGATCAAAAGCACGGCGGTGACTTCCACCATCCAAGGCGCGGGCAAACTGACGGCGGGCGGCAGTTTGGCGGGAAATCTCAACGCTTCGGTCACCAGCGGTTCCAGCCTGCTTATCAATTCGATCATCACCGACAACGCTTCCGCATCTGTCGGCCTCACCAAGGGTGATCTCGGAACACTCACGCTCGGCGCGGCCAACACCTTCACCGGCAACGTTTTCGTCAATGGCGGCATACTCAGCATTTCGGCGGAAAACAATCTGGGCAGCGGCAGCAAAGACGTGGTTTTCAATGGCGGCACCCTGAAAATCACTAGCAGCTACACCGCCAGCAGCTCCAAGATCTTCAAAGTGTCCGCCGGCCTGACCGGCACCCTGGATGTTTCCGCTTCGCAAACGCTGACCCTCGCCAACACCGCGGGCATGCTCGCCACCGCAGACACCTCCAGCATTTTCATCAACCAAGGACCGGGATCGCTGATCATCCCGAATGCCAACGCCGGATTTTTAGGAATCTTGCGGATCAACCAAGGAACGGTCGAAATCCGCAACCCCGGATCGCTCGGCACGGGCTCCGTCCAACTCAACGGCGGGACCCTCTCGCTTTCGCAAAATAGCTCGACCGCTTTCAATAACAACCTGGTCATGCAGGCGGACAGCAGCATCCGGGTCTCACGTCAAAGCGGCAGTGGCGGCGTCATCCATACTTTGGGAAATCTCGACCTCGGTTCACGAACCCTCACGGTCACGGGCGACGGATCGGCCTCGCTCGCGCTTGCCAGCATCACGTTAAGCGGTGCAGGAACACTCAACCCCAGCACCGCCGATATCCGGGCAGGGGTCATCGGAGGAGCCTTCGATCTGACAAAAACTGGCGCGGGAGCTCTCATCCTCACCGCCGCCAGCACTTACAGCGGCTCGACCTTCATCAACGGCGGCATTCTGCGCCTAGCGACTGCCAACGTGATTCCGGATGGCACTGCGGTTACCCTCGCCAGCGGGACCAGCTTTGACACCGCCGGATTTTCCGAAACCATCGGCTCTCTAACGGGCGCTGGCAATGTCAGTATCGGCAGCGCCACCCTGACCACCGGCGCGGGTGGCAGCAGCACTTACTCCGGCGTGATCAGCGGCACGGGCGGACTGACGAAAGCGGGCAGTGGCACGACTTTCACCCTTGCTGGTCCCAATACCTTTACCGGTGCGACCCAAATAAACGCCGGCACGCTCGCGATCTCCGCTTCCAATAACCTCACCGCTAGCAGCGACCTGACCGTGGCCTCGGGCGCGACCTTCCTTCTCAACAACAATTCCCCCACCCTCGCCAGCCTCACGGGAGCGGGCACGATCGCGCTCGGCAGCGGCAGCCTGACCACCGGGGCTAATTCCTCGTCGTTTTCCGGAGCCATCACCGGAAGCGGCGGCTTGGTGAAATCGGGAGCGGGCACCCTAACACTCAGCGGAACCAGCACATTTTCAGGAAATACCTCCATCCAAGCCGGCTCGGTCATCATGGATTCCGCAAGCGCGCTGGGCAGCACGGCGGGATCGGTTTCGGTCAGCTCCGGAGCCGTCCTCTCCCTGGAAAATGGCATCTCCGTCGGCAGCAAAGGCCTCAGCCTATCAGGCGATGGGATCTCAAGCGGCGGCGCGCTCATCAACATCAGCGGCAGCAATTCGTGGTCAGGCAACCTCAGCCTAGGAGCCGCCACCACCATCGCCTCCACGGCCGGTAGCCTCGTTCTGGGTGGCGCGGCCGACTTGGCCACCTTTGCTCTCAGCGTCAAAGGCAGCGGCAGCACCACTTTCTCAGGCATCGTCACCGGCAGTACCGCGGCAAATGTAACGGCCCTAAGCAACAACGGCGTCGGCACACTGATTCTGTCGGGCAGCAACACCTACACCGGTCTCACGACAGTCAGCCAAGGCATTCTCCAAGTGAACAACACAACCGCCTTGGGTGCCACTGGCTCGGGCAACGGCACTAGCGTCGCGAGCGGAGCCACGCTCCTGCTGCAACCGGCCTCCAGTCTGGCGATCGGCAACGAGCTCCTCACCCTCAACGGCTCCGGCTTCGGCGGCAACGGCGCGCTTCGCAGCCAGTCCGGTGATAATAATTGGGATGGCAACCTCGCGCTCGGCAGCGACAGCAGCCTCCGCGTCGATACCGGCTCTACCCTCACGCTGAATGGCACCCTAGGTGACTCTGGCAGCGCACGCACCATCACCAAGGATGGCAGCGGCATCCTCATTCTCGCCGGGACCGTCCCCAACACCGGCCCGATCCTTGTCCAAAGCGGCAGCCTCCAACTCGCCACGGCCGGCCGCATCAGCGATCTCTCGCTGGTGAATGTTGCCAGCGGAGCGACCTTCAATCTCGATAACTACGACGAAACCATCGGCTCGCTCACAGGCTCCGGCTCGGTGACACTTGGCACCGACATCATCGTCGTGGGCGGCGACCTGAGCACGGGCGGCGACAACAGCTCAGCCACCTTTAGCGGAGTCATTTCCGAACTCGGCTCACTGATCAAGCTGGGCAGCGGCACGCAAACCCTCGCCGGCTCGAACAGCTACACCGGCGTCACCACCATCAGCGGCGGGGTCCTCTCCGTCAGCGCTCTCGCCAACGGCGGGTCGAACAGCGGCATCGGTGCGTCGATCAACACCGACACCAATCTGGTCCTCAACGGTGGCACCCTCCGCTACACGGGCACCACCCAAAGCAGCGACCGGAATTACACGATCGGTATCGACGGCGGCACCTTCGACGCCTCCGGCAGCGGCGCGTTGACGCTCGCCGGCGCAGCTACTCTCGCCGGAATCGACGCCGCGCGGACCGTCACCCTGGCGGGAACGAATACGAACGCCAACACGATCGCCGCCAGCTTCACCGACAACGGCCTTGGCCCAACAAGCTTCGCTAAAAATGGCAGCGGCACCTGGGTGGTGAGCGGCGCGCAATCCTTTACCGGTTCCACCACCATCAGCGCAGGAACACTCCGCATCGCCTCGGTCAACCGACTCAGCGACTCCTCCGCGGTCACCGTCTCATCCGGCGGCACCCTTGACCTCAACAACTTCGCGGACACCATCGGCTCGCTCGCTGGCGGGGGCAATGTCACCCTGGGTAGCGCCGCCCTGACAGCCGGCGCAGACAACAGCTCGACCACCTTCAGCGGAACGATTTCCGGCACCGGCTCGTTCACCAAAACCGGCACGGGCACCCAAACCCTTTCCGGATCTAGCAGCTATACCGGCATCACCACCATCAGCGGCGGCGGCGTCCTTGCCGTGGCCACCCTCGCGAACGGCGGATCCAACAGCGGCATCGGCGCTTCTTCAAACGCCGCCGCCAACCTTATCCTCAACGGCGGCACCCTAGCCTACACCGGCGGAACCCAAACGACCGACCGAAATTTCACCATCGGCACCAGCGGCGGCTCGTTCGATGCGTCAGGTAGCGGTGCTTTGACCCTGGCCGGAGCCGCGACCTTGTCAGGGACAAACACGGCGCGGACCCTGAATCTAACGGGTTCAAACACCAACAACAACACCTTTGCCGCCACCATTGCTAACAACGGCAATGGCACCACCGCCTTGGTGAAAAGCGGCTCTGGCACATGGGTGCTAACTGGAGCCGAAACCTACACCGGAACCACCACCGTCAGCGGGGGCACCCTGACCGTGAACTCGGGAGCGAGTCTCGGTGCTACTACGACTACCGTAGCCAGCGGCGCGATACTCAAAAACAACGGCACGATCGCAGGCCCCATCACCAACAACGGTCTGCTCACCGGCAACGGCACTTTCAGCGGCGCAGTCGTCATCACCGCCACCGCCAGCCCCGGCAATGGCATTGGCATTCAGAGTTTCTCCAACGGCCTGCGTTACAACTCGACATCGGCCTATTACTGGGAACTCGCCAGCAACACCGCCAGCCTTGGCTTGGCCGGTTCCGACTACGACCAAATCCGTGAAACCAGCGGCGTGCTGCAGGTCGATGCCGGGGCCTCGCTGAACCTCGTCTTCGACATGGTGAGCTCTGGGGTCAATTTCAGCAACGTGTTCTGGACGACCAACCACAACTGGTCGGTGGCCACCCTCAGCGGCAGCGCGACGGCCGACCCGGTAAACGCAGCCTTCATCATCGCCTCCATTTCCCAAGATGCCTTCGGCCACAATTACAGTTCCTACGGCAGCTTCACGACCTCCATCTCCAGCGGCAACGAACAGTTGAATTGGGTTTCCGCCATTCCCGAACCAAGCACACTTGCCTTGGGAGCCATGGGCGCATTGAGCTTATTGCGCCGCCGCCGCGAGATGAAAGCATCGCGAGATTTCATTAGTTAAATTTCCCTGTATCGGGCTCGGTCGCATACCAAGGCCGTGCCAGAAATGTTAGCCCGTTGGAAAAGCCGCTAACCGATAGTCCACCATGCAAAGCGTCGTCATCGACAAGCAATACACCTTCATCCCGCCGCGCCTGAGCCGATGCTGGCTGTGGCTGGTGCGGCGACTCATGCCGAGGCAACTGCGGAAAGATTTCGGCATCTCCGCCGTGGAATGCGTCGGTGCGGAAAAACTGCGGGCATCGCTCGCCGCAGGTCACGGCATCATGTTGGTCAGCAACCACTGCCGTCCCTGCGATCCGTTAGTTCTTGATGCACTCGCCGTCGCCGTGGATCGGCCCTTCAACGTCATCGCCAGTTGGCACGTTTTCATGACGAGCAAATTTCAGCGTTTCCTGCTGCCGAGAATGGGCGGCTTCAGCGTCTATCGCGAGGGTCTGGACCGGGAATCGTTGAAATGCGCCATCAAGATCGTGGCCGATGGAAATAATCCCTTAGTCATCTTTGCCGAGGGGATCATCACCCGCTGCAACGACCGCTTGGTGAACTTCATGGAAGGCCCGGCCTTCATGGCACGGGCAGCAGCAAAGCAACGCAAGAACGGAAAAGTCGTGATCCATCCCGTGTTCATCCGCTACTTTTTCGAGGGCGATTTGCAACAAACCGTCACCCCCGTGATCGAGGAAATCGAGTCCCGCCTCTCTTGGCAGCCGCAAATCCAAATGCCCTTGCGCGATCGAATCCAAAAAATCGGCGATGCCTTGTTAGCGCTCAAGGAAGTCGAATATTTCGGGGCCGCCCAAACCGGCTCATTCCGCGAACGACTCCACCGGATGATCGACCACTTACTAAACCCGTTAGAAATTCAGTGGTGCGCCAGTCGCCATGATGGCGATGTGATGGCCCGCGTGAAACGCCTGCGCTCCGCGATCCTCCCGGAGATGGTCACCGGCGAACTAACCGATACCGAACGCGCTGCCCGCTGGCGGCACCTCGCCGATGTCTATCTGGTCCAACAACTCCATTGCTACCCCGGCGACTACATCGAAAATCCCACCCCCGAGCGGATTTTGGAAACCGTCGAACGCTATGAGGAAGACCTAACCGATCTTGCCCGCCCGCATTTTCCGATCCGCGCGATCATCACCGTCGGCGACGCCATCGAGGTCGGTGCCACCCGCGACCGCTCACAAGAAAGCGACCCAGTCACCGCAGAAATCCGTGCGCGAATGGAGGAGTTGCTGGAATCCACGAAGGCTTGCCGCAAGGTTGCGCCGCCCGGCACTGTAATCAGATGAACCAATAGACCCAAGCTCATTTCAGCAATAACTCTGCCTGCTGAATTCTTTTGCGCGATGGCTGCTTTACTTCATAATTTGTAAAAAGCAGTTCGCTGATATTTCTGTCTTTTGATTTCAGATTGATTTCTCTTCGTGCGTTCACTGGCGTGAAGCAATAGCCTTTGAATAGTTCCCGTGTGAAAGGGGTGTCACTATTGGATACGGCCCATCGAATTCCGCGCTGATCCAGCTCGCGGCAAAGGGCAGCCAAGCGGATGTGCTCAGTCTCCTTGAACTGGTCGGGAGTATATCGGTTGAAGTCTGAAAATCCGCCGAGCTTGTAATAAGGAGGGTCAAAATATACAAAATCACCCGAACTAGCAGATGCGAGGCAGAGTTCAAAATCTCCATTAAAAATCTCAACTTTGGCTAAAAGTTTAGAAACACCTTTGAGATTAGATGGATCATAATAACGACGATCGTACTCGCCATATGGAACATTGAAATATCCAAGTTTATTTACTCGGAAAAGTCCTCGAAAACAGGTTTTATTTAAGTAAATAAATGCCGCCGCCCGCTCGAATTGAGTTTTGTGGACAGATGCGTGCTTTGATCGTAGCTCGAGGAAAAATGACTTTTCATTTGGCATGGTATCGAGGATTTTCGCAACGCGCTCCCAGTCATCCCGTATCGCTTTGTAGGTATCGACCAACCAGCCATTCACGTCGGAAATCACGGCTTGCTTCCATTCCGTCGCCATAAAGACACTGCCACCACCAACGAATGGCTCGTAAAAGCAATCGAAGCTCTCAGGAAAACAAGCCAGCAACTGGTCTGCGATGCTTTGTTTTCCACCTGCCCACTTGATGAATGGGCCGATATTGTCCTTGAACCTTACCATGGAAAGAGTGAACTACGCAGCAGCCCGCATGGGCAAGAAAAAAATGATGGTCGCATGAACAGGCTGCGTCAGTCAGTCCAGACAGGCATTTTCCAAGCAACAAACTCATGACTCGAATCGAACGCTATTCTAAACTTCCTTGGAATCATGATCTTTGGAGCCTCGTTCGCTATTTTCGATCACTGCGTCTCAGTGGTCAAAAAATGACGGAGTGGCTGGATACTCTCCGCAACGATGCGTGTCTGCCCGCGCAGATAAAAAAGTTTCCAATAGATCTCCCGCTTGTCGAATTACTGGCGAATTACATTCACGATTCGTCGGACTTGCTGAAAAAATCATTAGCGGCGCTACGGACTGAGGATGAAGCCCTGACATTCTGCAAGAGGAAGAAATTTACGGTTGGCTCCACAACAACACGAAATCTATCACATCATCAATCTTCCAAGGCGTTGATTGCAACCGTCTCTGGTATCGCGCGTAAAGCGTGCGCTGATGCAGGGGTTGGAGTGGAACTTGACCCTCAACGACGCGCCATCTGGTTCTCCGAACACGGTTTACATGTTAGCGCACGGAATCTTGATGGAGCCATTCCCTCACTTGAAAATCCGAGTGCTGTTTGGGAAATCAAGGAATATTGGGGCAAAACTAGCGGTGGCAGCAAAATGAGCGATGCTGTTTACGAATGCCAGTTGGTGGGTCTTGAATTGAGAATGTTTGAATCGAAGCGTGGCATTTCCATCGATCATATTGTCTTTGTGGATGGCAAGGACCAATGGAATTCTCGTAAATCCGACCTCTTGCGATTCATAGACCTGCACCAGCAGGGTCTCATTGATCACCTTATCATTGGCCGTGAGGTTGAAAGCGAATGGCCGATTCTGGCTACTGCGGTTGCTTCCAAATAAGATTGGAATTTTCTAGATCTGAATAGATTGCGCTCATTGAAACCAAATTCCAATGAATCCCATCCTCCTCCGCATCGCAGTAATCGTCGTGGGCCTGTAACTATTCAGCACTCCAGCGGGGCATCGGTGAAGGCGGCTTTGATCGAGGCCATAAGATCCAGCCCTTTCTTGCGAACCGTCGAGATATAGCTG
>JAYVNM010000080.1:0-15988 GCA_043758445.1 Akkermansiaceae bacterium
GCAGGGCCGAATGATGTTAGACAGTCTGAAGGAACTCATCATTTCACCGGCCAAGCTCGGCGAATCGCTTGCCAATGCAAAAGTGACCTGAGTAGTTACGCCTTTTTTGAGTTTCAAGCCACCGAGAAAAGCGCTTCGCCGCGGACGCTGGCGAACTATCGCGATGCGCTGGTGGCCTATCAGAAATGGCGTGGCGAGGGTTTCACCGGTTGGCGGGCCGCGACGGCGGACGATTTCCGGGATTACCTGTTTGCACTGATGAAGCTGGGCTTCAAGCGCGCCACCATCTGCTTGAGGTTTGCGACGCTCCGGTTATTTTATAAGGTCATCTTGTTAGGTGTGCGGGGCCGCTTTGTGCCTTACGTGGAAAAAGGCTGCGACCATTTAGTTCGCACAATCGCTGCAAGAGTTCCGCTAAACGACGAGAAACGCTGCCAGTCCGAAATACTGTGGAAATTCCGAATCAACGCGGAAGCCGGCATGGCACGCGGGACCGCTGGGCTGCGGAGCAAGTGCAGCCCCGCCTCCTGCGGCAGGCGGTTGGTGACGTTGCAAGGCCCGATTCTAGACGATTGTGGATTCTTCCGGGTGGAGCTACAAGGCAACTGATTCCTGCAACCCGAACCCAATCAACCACCGCCTATGTCAGCCCGCCTCTTTGCCAGTTTCCTCTGCCTCATCGATTTAACCGCTGGTCTGCGGGCCGCTCCATATCCTGTTAATATCCGCGTGGATGCAACACAAGCGCTCGGCCAGCTCAAACCGATCTGGCGTTACTTCGGCGCAGACGAGCCGAACTATGCTTATATGAAAGATGGGCAAAAACTTATCGGCGAGCTGGGCGCAATGTCACCGAAAAATATCTATTTTCGTACCCATAATTTGCTAACCACCGGCGACGGCAAACCCGCCTTGAAATGGGGTAGCACCAATGCCTACACCGAGGACGCGGGTGGCAAACCCATTTACGACTGGACCATCACTGATAGGATTTTCGACACTTATCTCGCCCGTGGTGTCCGGCCTTATGTGCAACTCGGCTTCATGCCGCAAGCGCTCTCGATCAAGCCGCAACCCTATCAGCACCACTGGACGCCGGAAGCGAAATACGATACAATCTATCTCGGCTGGACCGCCCCACCAAAGGACTATGAAAAATGGAGCGAGCTATGCTATCAGTGGACCAAACATTGTGTGGAGAAGTATGGCCGCGCCGAAGTGGAAACGTGGTGGTGGGAACTTTGGAATGAGCCTAACATTCAGTATTGGGGCGGCACGCAGGAGGAGTATTACAAGCTGTATGATTACTCGGTGGCAGGCATCCGCCGTGCGCTCCCGACCGCCCGCGTCGGCGGACCTGAGACGGCTGGCGGCCCCGGCGGGAGTTCGCTGGAAAAATTTCTCAACCACTGTGTGAATGGCACCAACGCTGTTACGGGCAAGCAAGGCACGCCCATCGACCTGCTATCATTCCACGCCAAGGGTTCCCCTAAATTTGTCGCTGGCCACGTGCGCATGGGGATTTCCAGCCAATTGCAGAACATCGACGGGGCCTTCGCCGTGATTGCGAAGTTTCCTGAGTTGAGAAAGCTGCCCATCGTCATCGGTGAGTCCGATCCGGAAGGCTGCGCTGCCTGCCAAGGATCGCAGAACGGGTATCGCAATGGCACGATGTATTCGAGCTACACCGCTGCGAGTTTCGCCAGAAAACACGACCTCGCCGCCAAGCATGGCGTGAATTTGGAGGGCGCACTGACATGGGCCTTCGAGTTCGAGGACCAACCGTATTTCGCCGGCTTCAGGGTGCTCGCCAGCAACGGCATCGACCACCCGGTGCTGAATGTTTATCGCATGTTCGCCAAAATGTCAGGCCAGCGTCTGAGGGTCGAAAGTGACGGCGCGATCCCGCTGGACGAAATCGTGAAAAACGGCGTCCGCAAGCAGCCGGACGTGTCTGCCCTCGCCAGCCTGGACGGCAAAAAACTAACAGTCATGGTCTGGTATTATCACGATGATGACCTTCCCGGAGCGGATGCCGCCATCACCCTGAAAATGCCCGGCCTGCCGCTCGCCAGCGGCACTGCGAAGGTCACTCACTATCGCATCGACGAAAACCATAGCAATGCCTACACACTTTGGCAGGCCCTCGGCTCCCCTCAAAAACTAACGGGCACCCAGTATAAGGAACTCGAGGAAGCGGGCAAACTCGCGGCCCTCGCCCCAGCCACCACTACCCCCATCGAGGACCATTCCGCGACCCTCGATTTCCTCCTCCCGCGCCAAGGCGTCTCGCTGCTGATTATCGACTGCGAGTGAGTTGACGGAAACGCGTATGTCCCAGAAATTTTGCGAGACCCTCGAGTGACCTCTATTCCGCTTGCCGGGGGGCGGTGGGTTGGATACGGGGTGGCCGCTGTCCGACATCCGCCGGGCGGTGCCAACCCCGAGCACGAATCTTATGCCCATCACCCGCGCCCTGCTTTCCGTCTCTGATAAAACCGGCCTTGCCGAGTTCGCAAAAGAACTCCACGCCATGGGGGTAGAACTCCTATCGACCGGCGGAACCTCGACCGTGTTGCGCGAGGCGGGTCTGCCGATAATCGAGGTCTCGGATTTCACCGGCGCACCAGAACTTTTCGATGGGCGCCTGAAAACCCTGCACCCCAAAGTCCACGGCGGTTTGTTGCAGCGCCGGGACAATGCCGGGCACATTGCCGAGGCGAAGGCCAACGACATCCCCGTGATCGACTTGGTGGTGGTGAATCTTTATCCGTTTGAGGAAACCGTCGCGAAGCCCGATGTGACGCTCGAGGAAGCCATCGAAAAAATCGACATCGGCGGCCCGTCCATGCTGCGGAGTGCGGCGAAAAATCATACCAGCGTGACCGTCATCGTCGATCCGGCGGATTACCCACGGGTGATCGAGGAAATGAAGGAAAACAAGGGCAACACGACCAAGGGTTTCCGCGAGCAACTGGCGGTGAAGGTCTTCCTGCGGACCTCACAATATGATGCCGCCATCACCGATTATCTTGGCCAATGCCGCACCGGCACACGCTGTAATTTCACCCTCAGTCTGCCTCTGGAACAAGAACTCCGATACGGCGACAATCCGCACCAGAAGTGTTCGCTTTATGGAAATTTTCGGGAGTATTTCACCCAAATCCAAGGCAAGGAGCTGAGCTATACGAACATCCTAGACATCGAAGCGGCGGCCGATCTAATCCTCGACTTTGTGCGCCCGACGGTGGCGATTTTGAAACACACGAATCCCTGTGGCGTCGGTCAGGACGACGAGGATTTGCGGGTCGCATGGCAGAAGGCATTCGAGACAGATCGCCAAGCACCCTTCGGCGGCGTGATCGTTTGTAACCGGCCGCTCACGCTGGAATTGGCACGTTTGATTTCTGAAATTTTCACCGATGTCATCATCGCCCCGGAATTCGAGAGCGACGCGCGGGCCTTGCTGCAGAAGAAGAAAAATGTGCGCATGATGAAGCTCAACCCGGCTTATCTGCTAGAGAAAAAGTCACCGGTGATCCGCTCCTGCCCGGGTGGGGTCATGGTCATGGACCGCGATCACACCGCCCTCGGGCTGGAGCATCTGGAGTCCAAGGTCGTGACCAAACGCCCGCCATCCGAGCAGGAAATGCGGGCGATGCGCTTCGGTTGGCGGATCGTGAAACATGTCAAATCCAATGCCATCGTTTACTCCAGCGCGGATCGGACTCTCGGCATCGGAGCCGGCCAGATGAGCCGCGTGGACTCGTCGCGGATCGCCATTTGGAAAGCCACCGAAGCCGGACTTGACCTCAAGGGCAGCATCATCGCCTCAGACGCGATGTTCCCGTTTGCCGACGGTTTGCAATCCGCCATCGACGCGGGGGCCACGGCATGCATCCAGCCCGGTGGCTCGATCCGAGATGCGGAAGTCATCGCCGCTGCCGACGCCGCAGGCATGGCAATGATCTTCACGGGACACCGGCATTTCAGGCATTGATCAGGGCCGTGGTCCAAGATGTAGCGAAATCAGGGCCGCTTGACCAAGAGGCTTGAACCAGTCATCTGCGAAGGCTTGGGCAGACCGAGCATTTCCAACAGCGTCGGCGCGACATCTGCCAGAATACCGTCTCTAACCGTATAGTCGGCGGCATCCGCCGCGACGTAGAAGATGTGTACGAGATTGGTGGTATGCGCGGTGTTCGGCGAGCCGTCTGGATTGCGCATGTATTCGCAGTTTCCATGGTCGGCGGTGATGAGAAGCCTGCCGCCGAGGCGCAGGGTTTCCTCGACGATGAGCTTTACGTCGGCATCGATCACCTCGCAGGCTTTGATCGCGGCTTCGACGACGCCGGTGTGGCCTACCATGTCCGGGTTGGCGAAGTTGAGGATGACTAAATCATAGTCCTTGAGCTTGGCGACGACAGTGTCCGTCACCAGTTGGGCACTCATTTCCGGTTTGAAATCATAGGTCGGGACGTCTTTGGGCGACGGAATGATAAACCGATCCTCACCTGCGTAGGCCACTTCCTCGCCCCCATTGAAGAAATAGGTGACGTGTGGGTATTTCTCGGTTTCCGCAATCCGCATCTGGTTCTTGCCGGCTGCGGAAACCGTTTCACCAAGAACCATGTCGAGGGTCTGCGGTGGAAAAATTTCTGGGCACGCGTATTTCTCATCGTATTGGGTGAGGGTGACGAAATACACCTTCGGCGTGACCTCACGGTCGAAGCCGTCGAAGCCCGGCTCGAGAAACGCTTCCGACAATTCGCGGGCGCGGTCGGAGCGGAAATTGAAAAACAACACCACATCGCCATCCCGGATGCGCTGGGTGTTAGGCTCGGTGAAAATCATCGGCGGCATGAATTCGTCGGTCTTATCGAGCCGATAATAATCTGCGACGGCCTCGCTCGCGAGGACTTCGCGGCATTCGCCTTTGCCAAGGACGATCGCATCCCATGCCAACTTGACCCGATCCCAGCGCTTGTCGCGGTCCATCGCAAAGTAGCGCCCGATCACCGTGGCAATCCTCGCTCCACACTTGGCGGCCTCGTCCTCGACTTTGGAAAGAAATGCTTGCCCACCAGTGGGCGAGGTGTCGCGGCCATCGGTTATGGCATGAATGAAAATGTCCGACACGCCCGCTTGTTTGGCCAATTTCACCATCGCGATCAGTTGGTCCTGATGACTGTGGACGCCGCCATCGGAGACGAGACCGATGAAATGCAGCCGGCTAGACTTGGCTTTTGCGAGGGTATCCGCGAAAACTGGATTTCTCGTGAGCGTCCCCTCGACAATCGACTTGTTGATCCGGGTGAGATCCTGATAGACAATCCGCCCCGCCCCGAGATTCAGGTGACCCACTTCCGAATTCCCCATTTGGCCGGAGGGCAGGCCCACATCCAGACCCGATGCGCTTAGAAAAGCTTTCGGATATTTCGCGAACATCACCTCGTGAAATGGAGTTTTCGCCAACAAGGTCGCATTTCCGTCCTTGATTGCGGTTTTTTCTCCTCCAGGATTCACACCCCAGCCGTCGCGAATGATGAGCACTACAGGTTGCTTGGCCATGACGGCAGCGGTTTACCTCCCTGAACGAGGCCGAGCAAGCCCCGAAAACCCTACATTTGCGAAGAAAAAGAAGAAATGCCCAAAAAATGCTTTGAAATGAGTAATATATGATGCACACTTTGACGCATGAGAACAACCGTCACGATTGATGATGATTTGCTGGCAGCGGCCGCTAATTTCAGTGGAATCGACGAAAAGTCCAGACTGATCAACTTCGTCCTGGATGCCTACGTGAAAAGAATGTCGGCACGTAGGCTCGCCGCACTCGGTGGAACGATGCCGGACTTTGATGTCGCGCCCCGTTTCTCCAGAGTGAAATACCCTGAAGATGCCATCAGCTCGTCTAAAGTCGCAGATGAACCACGCCCATGAAGCCGGTCATCGTTGATACTTGCGTCTGGATTCGGCATTTCCGAGAACGGAATCCCCTGCTCGCGGTAATGCTCGAAGATGGCGAAGTCTGGAGCCATCCGATAGTTGTCGGGGAGTTATCCATGGGAACATTGAAAAACCGCGCGCAGACGCTCATCGACCTCGCAAATATGGATTGCCCGCCGATTGCCAGCGCTGCTGAAACTCACAAAATGGTGGAAAGCCGCCAGCTTTGGGGACTCGGCATCCAGTGGAATGACGCGCAAATACTCGCTTCATCACTTATTTCACATGTGCCAATCTGGACCTTCGATCTGCGGTTGAATGACATCGCTGCGCGGATGGGCCTGAGTTTTGTCGGAGCATAAAGATGATCGGGGTTGGGGAAACGGTTTGCACACCCTCTCCCGGCGGACATAGAAATGGGCATCAGCCATGTCCGATAAACCATTTTTCTATCAAGAACCCTGCCCTCTCGGGCCCGACTCCACGGCATACGAACTCCTCAGTCTGGAACACGTTTCCGTCACGCAGTTCGAGGGTCGGCCGATCCTGAAGATCGCTCCCGAGGCACTGACCTTGTTAGCGGCGGAGGCGATCAAGGGCATCAATTTCACCCTCCGCGCCTCCCACCTTGCGCAGGTGGCGGCGATTCTCGACGACCCGGAGGCCTCTGAAAACGACCGCATGGTTGCGCTCATGTTGCTGAAAAACGCGGAAATCGCCGCCCACGGCATCCTGCCATTCTGCCAGGATACCGGCACCGCCACCATCATCGGAAAAAAAGGCCAACAAGTCTGGACCGGCTGCGAAGACGCGGAATTTCTATCGAAAGGAATCTATCAGACCTACACCCAGGAAAACCTGCGTTACTCGCAAACCGCCCCGCTCACGATGTACGAAGAGGTCAACACCAAAACCAACCTGCCCGCGCAGATCGACCTCTACGCCACCACCGGCGATGCCTACCATTTCCTCTTCGTCAGCAAGGGCGGCGGCTCGGCGAACAAAACTTTTCTCTATCAGGAAACCAAGGCACTCCTTAATCCCAAGCGCCTCAAGGAGTTCTGCCGTGAAAAAATGGCCTCGCTCGGCACTGCCGCCTGCCCACCCTATCACCTCGCGTTCGTTATCGGTGGCACCTCGGCGGAAAATTGCCTCAAGACCGTGAAAATGGCCTCAACCCATTACTACGACACGCTCCCAACCGCCGGCAACGAGCACGGCCAAGCCTTCCGCGATCTCGAATTGGAGCGAGAGCTGTTAGCCATCGCCCGCGAAATCGGGATCGGCGCGCAGTTCGGCGGGAAATATTTTGCCCTTGATGTCCGCGTCATCCGCCTGCCACGCCACGGTGCCTCCTGCCCGGTCGGCATCGGCGTCTCCTGTTCGGCGGACCGGCAAGCCAAGGCGAAGATCACGAAGGATGGCATTTTCCTAGAAAAACTTGAGAAAAATCCCGGTCGTTTCATCCCGGAAAAATACCGCGCCTGGAAATTCAAAGGCGTCCCGATCAATCTCGACTTAGGTATGGAAGCGACCCTGAAAACACTCGGCAAATATCCAGTCACCACCGCCCTGGCTCTGACCGGAACCATCATCGTCGCCCGCGATATCGCCCACGCGAAGCTCAAGGAAATCCTCGATGAAACCGGCGAGCTGCCGGATTATTTTAAACAATTCCCGGTCTATTACGCCGGCCCGGCCAAGACTCCGCAGGGCCTGCCGTCCGGTTCCTTCGGCCCGACCACTGCGGGCCGGATGGATGGCTACGTCGATCTTTTCCAAGCCCATGGCGGCTCGATGGTGATGCTGGCGAAGGGCAACCGCTCACCCCAAGTGACGGATGCCTGCCTAAAACACGGCGGCTTCTATCTCGGCTCCGCAGGCGGCCCGGCGGCCTTGCTGGCGCAGGAACACATCCGTTCCCAGGAAGTGGTCGCCTTCCCCGAACTCGGCATGGAAGCGGTGTGGAAAATCACCGTGGAAAATTTTCCGGCCTTCATTCTGGTCGATAACAAGGGCCACGATTTTTTCACCTCGCTGAACACCTGTCCGGTGTGTCATTAATCATCTCGCAGACATATAAACACCTAACGAATATGAATTGGGGATCAATTGGAATGCCGGAATTGATTATGATTTTCATCATGCTTTTGCTGCTACTGCTCCCTGTTGCATTCGTTGTTATCCTAGTCATTTGGTTGACCCGACGAAATCAAGGTTCCCCAAACGCAGCACCTCCGCGACGCCCCGAAAACGAGTCACCCCAATGACCCGGCACGCTGGTTGGCGATCAAATTTGCAGAAAAATACGGGTCACACGCCCAATTTAGAAATATCCCTATTTATTTTCCTGTAAATACGTTGCAAGCACTCAGAACGAGGCTAGTTTGCCGCCGACAACCACACTACGACCATGGGACCTATTGGAATGCAGGAAATGATTATGATCTTTATCATAATCTTATTGCTCTTCGGAGCGAAAAAATTGCCCGAACTCGCACGCGGGATCGGTAAAAGCATGGGCGAATTCAAAAAAGCGAAGGAAGAATTCGAACACGAAATCACCCGCTCTGAAACGGAAGTTCGCACCCCCGCAAGTGCTATTGTGAAGGAAGTTCCTGGCAAGGAATCGCGCGAGTCCTGATGAGAATAAATGATGGGAATCCGGTTTAGCCACACCGCCGCCTTATTGAGCCAGCAAGGAGCTTTATGCGCTTTGCTAAGCGCGGGCGCATTGCTTGCGACGTCCTCGTGCCACAAAAAAAGTGGCTCGCCAGCTTGGGATACACCGGGTGAATCCGCTCCGGCATTCACCCCTCCGGCCCAGCCCAAAGCACCACGAGTTCATGCCAAGACGGACGCACCTCCCACCACCGATCCGTTAGAATCAGTGGACCCGCAGGAAACCGCTGCCAACTCCACCCAGAACCCTCGCTCAGAAAGCCTTCGCTTCATCACTTATAATGTCGAAAACTGGCTGACGATGGACCGTTACGTCGAGCACAAGGCACTCAAAGGCGCGCCCAAGCCAGACAGCCAGAAAGAGGCGATCATCAAAATTCTCGCTCGCCATGCCCCTGACGTGATCGGTCTTTGTGAAATCGGCCAAACCAGCGATCTCGCGGAAGTCCGGGAACGTCTCAAAGCCGCGGGACTGGATCTCCCGAACTCCCAATATGTTGGCGGCTCCGATCCCGTCCGCCACCTCGGATTGCTTTCCCGTTTCCCCATCAAATCCACCGCCAAACCCGAGGTGACGGAATATCAACTTGTCGGCCAGACCTTCTCGATAAACCGGGGAATGCTTGATGTCAGCCTCGATGCCCACGGCAAGTCATACCGCTTCGTCGGCGTGCATTTGAAGTCCAAGCGGGAAAGCGAGCAAGGCGACCAGGAGGCCATCCGCCTGAACGAAGCCCGCCTCTTGCGCCGTCATATCGACTCGATTCTCAAGACCGATGCCGAAGCGAGAGTCATCGTTTATGGCGATTTCAACGACACTCGAGCGACCCCGGCCATCAAAATGATCACTGGAAATTACAACGACCCCGCCTACCTCACAGCAATCCCGGCCAAGGACTCTCGCAATGAGGCTTGGACCCACTATTGGGCACTGAATGACATTTATTCACGCATCGACTTCATCATGGTTACGCGCGGCCTGCTCGTGGACGTGAACTTCCCCGCCGCAAAAATTATCGACGATGCCGAGTGGAACAGCGCCTCGGACCACCGCGCCGTGATGGCCATTTTCAAGTAATCGGAAAATAACGCAAATTACTTGCGGAAATAACCCTTGCAGGCAACTTGCCGCCATGTTTCGCGCTCTTCTCGCATTCGTTGTCCTCGCTAACATTCCCCTTTCCGCTGCGGAGTTGAAAATCGCCGTGCTGCATCCATTACTGGGAGATCTCGCTCGGCAAATCGGGGGCTCACAGGTGGACGTCGTCGATTTGATCGGCCCGAATGGCGATCCACATCACTTCGAGCCCAAGCCCGACGACCTGGGAAAAGCCCAAGGTGCGAGCCTTTATCTCGTCGCTGGCATGGGATTGGAAAGCTATCTCCCCAAGTTGAAAACAATCATCGCCAGCAAGGCGACCCTAGTCGAAGTCGGAGCCACGCTGCCCATGCTCCACGTCACGGCGGATCATGGGGAGCACGTCCATGAAATCGACCCGCACTGGTGGCACTCGATCGACTGCTTCCGCCGGGCCACCGGCATCGTCGCTGCGGCCCTGACAGAGGCCTCACCGGAAAATGCCGCTATTTTCCAAAAAAATGCGGCTTTTTATCGTCAACAGCTCGATGAACTGGAGCACTGGGCACGCCACGAGCTCACAAAAATCCCCCGTAACAAGCGCCACCTCGCCACCACCCATGCGGCATTCAACTATTTCTGCAAAGATTTCGGATTCACCGCGCATTCAGTACAGGGCCAGAGTCACGAGCAAATGCCCGGTCCGGATGAACTCGCCACGCTGATCGCGGAATTGAAAAAAAATGACGTCGCCGCAATTTTTCCAGAAAAGGAATCCAATCCGAAGATCCTGCAAACCCTGACGACCGATACCGGCATCCGCGTAGGTGACGCGTTGATCGCCGACGGGACGGGAAATCTAAGTTACATCGAAATGTATCACCACAACGTAGAAGCGATTGTAAAAGCGTTAGAAAAGTGATCTACCATTCCCAAGTCGAAACAACCAACACTTGCCACTATGAATACGGATACCTCAAATATCACCCCACGCCGGAACTTCATCAAATCCATCGGCAGTATCACCGCCGGCCTCGCCGCTTTGCCCGCTTTCGCCAACGCCCAAACTTCAGCTCCAGCCCGCAAAGCCGACGCGAAATACATGGGTGATTTCTCAGCCCCGAAACTCGAAAAAGTCAAGGTGGCCATCATCGGCGTCGGTGCCCGCGGCTCCGGCCATGCCAGCCAACTCGCTACCATTGAAGGCGTGGATTTCGTCGGCGTTTGCGATCTCAATGAAGACCGCGCAAAGCGATCCGCAGCGGGAGTCACGAAAAAGGGCCACACCCCGAAGGTCTATTCGGGCGACGAAAACGCCTGGCGTAAAATGCTAGCGGAAACCAAGCCGGACGCCGTTTTCATCGCCACTCCCTGGCAGCTCCACGCGCCGATGTGCGTCGCCGCCATGAAGGCCGGCGCCCATGCTTTTTCAGAAGTACCGATCGCCTATACCCTCCCGGAAATGTGGGAGATCGTGGACACCTCCGAGGCCACCGGACGCCACTGCATGATGATGGAAAACGTCAACTACGGCCGTGAGGAGTTGATCTATCTCAATATGGTGCGCCAAGGAGTCCTCGGCGAGTTGCTTCACGGCGAGGCAGCCTATCTTCATCCTTTATGTGTACAAATGGAAAATGGTAACAGCACTGGCTCTTGGCGCACCTTCCAGTATGCTAACCGCAACGGCAACCTCTACCCAACCCACGGTCTTGGCCCGGTCGCGCAGTACATGAGCCTTGGCCGCACCGAAGACAACTTTGGTCGTATCGTTTCCTTCTCATCTCCCGCCAAAGGCCGCCACCTCTACGCGCAGAAGTCCACCAAGCTCTCCAATCCAGCGTTCAAGGACCTCGAATTCAAGGGCGGTGATCTCAGCACCTCCATCATTAAGACCGCACTTGGCCGCACGATCATGGTGCAGTGGGATGAAACTACCCCCCGCCCTTACTCCCGCCATAATTACATCGCTGGCGTGAAGGGCGCGTTGGCGGGATTTCCTAACCGCATGTCCATCGAAGGACTCACCAAAGGCCACGACCAAGGTTGGGCCGAAAACGAGGAATGGGAGGCAATCGCCGCGAAATACGAGCATCCACTCTTCAAACGCATGGGCGAACTCTCCAAGAAAATGGGCGGCCATGGCGGCATGGATTTCCTCATGCTTTTCCGCATTATCGAATGCCTCCGAGTAGGACAACCGCTCGATCAAAACGTTTATGAAGGATGCTTCTGGTCCGCCGTCGGTCCGTTGTCCGAGAAGTCCGTGGCGGAAGACGGTATGCCTCAAGTGTTCCCAGATTTCACCCGCGGCAATTGGAAAACCACCAGCCCGCTCGGCATCATCGCGTGAGCGGCGACCCTATCAGTTAGTTCTGGAGTTGGCTCAGGGTTTTTTTCTGATACTCCTCATCCCGCAATTTTCGCAAATATTCGAGATAGCGCTGCTGGGCGACCAAGCTTTTCGGATCGACCTCAGCGGGTGTTTCCTGCCCGTATTTTTTCCACGGGCCGTATGGAACCTGCCCGGCCTCAACGAAACGCCAGTGGACTTTTTGCCCGGAAATCAAGCCAAGGTAGTCCCGGATCGAAGGCGAAAGATCGATGCCCGCCGCGCCATTCTGTGTCGTCTTCGGCGGCTTGTTGCCAAAAACGAACTCCCAGTCGTCCGTCACCCATGGTCCGCAGTCCTCCCACTGCGCGTAGCAACTCCGGCTACCATTGTAAATTTGCACCCAGCGGCCCTTGCATACCGTTTTACCCGGTTCTGGATTTAGTCGGGAAAACCACGGAATCACCCGCGACGCCTCCAGCTTGTGCTGACCGGAACAGAGCACGTCATTGTAGGGCAGTGCGACGTAAAACGGATTCAGCTTTGGCACGAAACCCTTAGGCCGAAACTCCCCTGTCGTGTGGTTCGCCACGCGCTTGGACGGATCCGGATCATCGCAGCCGCCATAATTGACCGACCACTGCTGATCCCAAGATGATTTGTTATTCGGCGTCGGATTCCGGTCTGATGGCTGCTCGCCAATCCAGAAAATCGTACACGTCACCCGTGTTTTCCACGGGTAAAGAATCCTCGCCGCCGAAGCAACTGGTGGAGGCACCGCCGATCCCTGAACCTTGCCCGTAGGCACAATTACCTGCGGCCCCGCCTTTCGCGAGGGTGTCACCTGCGCACTCACAGCCACCACCCCGGCGATCATCGCCAATGTGGCCCGACTCAATAAGTGGGTTGGTGGGAAAAATGGTATCATGACGCGAAATCCGACAAGCAAACAGGCGATTACCATCAAAGGCGCAGAGAATGGACTGAGATCGCTCCAAGCGCAAGCCAAAGCTCAGTTAGCCGTCGCGTTTGCGATTTTTGCGATTCCGTAAAACTCGGCCATGACAAACTCGCCGTCATCCCTACACTCAGCGCCGTGAGCTATCAGGTCTTCGCCCGGAAATACCGACCCAAAACCTTCGACGATGTCCTCGGCCAGGACCACGTCGTAAGGACTCTTCGCAACGCCATCGCCCAAAAGCGCTTGGCCCACGCCTATCTTTTTGTCGGTCCGCGCGGTACCGGAAAAACCTCCACCGCCCGCATTCTCGCCAAGGCACTCAATTGCACCGCCGGCCCGAAAGCCGATTTCGACCCCGATGAAGACGTCTGCATCGAGATTGCCGAAGGTCGCTCGTTGGATGTTCTCGAAATCGACGGTGCTTCTAACAACGGCGTCGAGCAGGTCCGCGACCTCCGTGAATCCGTCCGCTTCGCCCCAGCACGCGGCCAGTTCAAAATCTTTTA
Organism: Akkermansiaceae bacterium; assembly: GCA_043758445.1. Classification (GTDB taxonomy): domain Bacteria; phylum Verrucomicrobiota; class Verrucomicrobiia; order Verrucomicrobiales; family Akkermansiaceae; genus Luteolibacter. The sequence goes on from JAYVNM010000080.1 coordinate 13,509, forward strand.
CATCGACGAGGTCCACATGCTCTCGAACGCCGCTTTCAACGCGCTGCTCAAGACGCTCGAAGAACCACCGCCGCATGTGAAATTCATCTTCGCCACCACTGAGGCGAATAAAATTCTCCCCACCATCCTCTCCCGCTGCCAACGCTTCGACCTCCGCCCGATCCCCACGGAAACCATCTCCGCCCACCTCCTCCACATCGCCAACCTCGAAGGCATCACCCTCGATGAAACCGCCGCCTGGGCCATCGCCAAGGGCGCAGACGGTGGGATGCGCGACGCCCAGTCGATGTTAGATCAGCTCGTCTCATTCTGTGGCGACAGCATCAACGAAGCCAACGTCCTTGATGTCTTTGGCTTCACCTCCCGGGAAAAAGTCGCCGCTCTCACCCAAACCCTGCTCGCTCGCGACAACCCTGCGGCCCTCTCACTTATCCAGAAAGAAGCGGAAAGCGGGCGCGAACTCTCCCAACTCCTCGGCGAACTCATCGGCTGTCTGCGTGCCCTGTTAGTTGCCAAGCTCGATCCCACCGCCGACGGCGAAGGCATCCCCGCCCACCTCTGGACCGCGCTGTTAGCTGCTGCCGACGAATACTCGCCCGACCGCATCCTCGCCGCCATCGACGTCTTCGCCGAGACCGAAGGCCGGATGAAGTGGGCGACGAACAAGCGCCTGCATTTCGAACTCGGCGTCATCAAGGCCATTCAATCGCTCGGTGAATTCCGCCTCACCGACGTTATCAAAGTCCTAACCCGCGGCGCGGATCTGCTCCCCGCCCCAAGCAGCGGCGATTTCCAAACACCCCCCCCATCTCCCGAAAAATCCCCCATCCCAGCCCCGCTCCCCGTTGCGGAAAAGCCCGCCCCGGAGCCAGTCATCGCGCAAGCTCCCGCGCCCCGTCCGACTGGCGGTATGTCCGCCACCTTCGATTCCCTCATCGCCGCTGCTCCAGAAATCCGTGAAATCCCTGCCCCCACCGAGCCACCACCTTGGAACAACGAACCGCCCGCAGAGGAACCCAAAGCCGCGCCACCCTCGCCCCCGGCACCCGTCGAAGACCCCTTCCACAACGACCCACTCATCCAAGCCGCCCTTGTGAAATTTGAAGGCAAGGTGCTGAACTGAAGGTTTGTGATTCGATTTTTTCAAATTCTCAAAGCATCCGGCATCTGGGCTCCCATCACGGTGCTCATTCTCCACAGTTTTCTATCAATCAGAGGTTATCGGACTCAGATTGATTGGTTCAATCACTTCTCCGGCGGACTTTCATTCAGCTATTTCATCTGGAAAAGTTCGCCTTTCGTCACCCGCTGGATCGGTAATCTCACGGCCCTAGGCAGGATTAGCTATGCTTTTCTTGCAGGTTGCACTGCGGCACTTGTTTGGGAAATTGGTGAATTTTTATCTGATATTTTCTTGGGCACCGCCATTCAACAATCGCTCCAAGAAACCATGATATTGTGAATGGATTTCTAGGCACCGTCACCACCGTAATCATCCTTAGTTATCCCCCCTCTGGCGGATCCATCCGCTCCGCCATTACCGCTCTGCTTTTTTCTGCGCTGACCGCCTTTGCATTGCGGAGACCCACCGCTTCGAGCGTGGGATCGAGGACAACCGCCGCAACCCCTTGGGTCGCGGACGATTATCAATCGAAATCCACGGCGGATCGGCTGGCGATGCTGAAAAAATATGCCACCGAGAAAAGACCGTTTTCCTATTTCACCAAATACTCCGAGGTGATCCGTGTGATCGAGGATCGCGATGGGAAATGCGACACGCGTAGATCTTTGCCGAGGGCTTCAACGATCCGCTGGACGGCACTGGGGCAGGCGTCATGGCGCTCGATGGAAAAATCTTTTTCGCCTGCATCCCGAATGTCTGGCAGCTTGAAGACACGAATGGAGAACTCGTTGCCGACAAGCGCGAATCCCTCCAGGAAGGCTACGGGATCTGCGTCAGCTTGAGCGGCCACGACCTCAATGGTTTCGCCCTCGGCCCTGACAACCGCATTTATTTCACCATCGGCGACCGCGCCTATAATCTAAAAACCAAGGACGGGCGGCACCTATACAGCCAATACGAAGGCGCGGTGTTCCGGATGGAGCGCGATGGCAGCAGCCTCGAAGTCGTGATCTGCGCACCCGGATGCTTGCCGCCATCGCCACCGGTAAGCTCGGCAGCAAAGCCCAAATCGCGGCTCTGATGGCCGTCGTCGAGGAAAACAACGATCATGACGAAACCCTCCGCCACGGTGCCATCGAAGGCATGATCCACAGCGCCGATGCCGGTGCCGTCTTCACCTTTTCCATTCAGGACTATCTCGGATTCATGCTGCTAGGGCTTTACGTCCCCACCTACGACACGTTGCGCGGCCTTTGCCACGCTTCCGAACTCGAAGAATTCAAGCGGCGCTATCGCTGCTTCGCCATGGATCTCGCCAGCATTTCAAAGGCGCAGGCGCATGTGCCAGAGGAAATGC
>JAYVNM010000081.1:0-15842 GCA_043758445.1 Akkermansiaceae bacterium
CACCAAGCCCCTGAATGACGAAGTGGCAAACGCACCGCTTTATTACTACGGCTACCGCTACTATGATCCGCTAACCGGCCGCTGGCCATCTAGAGATCCCATCGGGGAACGGGGTGGAGTCAATCTTTACGGCTTCGTGGGGAATGATGGGATTAATTGGGTGGATTTATGGGGATTAGATTTTGCAACTTGGATTGGTGCTGGAACAAATTATAGTAACTTTACTGGTTCTAAAGTCGGCCCGGACGACCCTAATGCTTACAATCTTGGTATTGGCTGGCTAATGGGAGTCGAGCATGACCGGAACTTCGGTTTAGATTCTACTATGGGAAGTCAAATGAGCCACTCGCTTACGGTGGAGCGGAGGAGAATTCAAATGCGAGCGATGTTAGTTGCCTACTGCAAATCCAAGTCAGGAAACCTTACCATTGATCTAGGGGGCGAGGTGGAGAGTCTCCCGACAGACTCGTATCCCAAAGAATTTGCAAGTGGACTCTGGAATAATCCAGCAGAAGCCTTCACAGGTAGCTTCACTAGTGGAAAGATGACTTCATCGAACGTGGATTGTTGCAAGAAGACAGCAGCCCTCCACGTTCATGCACTGAATAAGTCAGGATGGACGTCCGCAACTCACAAAAAACCAATTAATGGCAAGTACCAAGGATCCCTTATAGATGACAACTTCTTTGGGAAAAATTCGATAGGACATGATATCTGGCAGATTTACGATTGGACTGAAACCATTACATTCTGACGTTATGGTCAAAAGCACTTTGCTTGCTATGTTTGTGATTGGTCTTTGTGGTTGTAATCAATCATCGTCAAACGGGAATTATGATGACACAAAAGCAGCGTCGCCTGCTTTTGTGGATGAGTTCGGATTCGCTCCACCAAGTAAGATTACAAATATCAAGGCAAAAGTCATTCAGCAGGGCGATACTTTTGCTCGCTGGCTGAAGTTTACATACGATAAAGCGCTTATTGATCGAATTTTGTCAAAGGACTGGGAGATTGCTGATCAAAACAAGCTCGAATCTGGATCTGTTTGGAGTCAAGCAGTAACAACTGATAGTCCGAATCAGCCTGCGTGGTGGCCAAACGAGGCATCGCGAATGGCCCTGCCGATTTTCTATGTTGATAAACCTCATGAATCTGGTGCGCAGCATTATTCAATTATTATTATTGATGCTGTATCTGGCGAAATTTACTGCAAAAGCTGTATCTGGCAGTGAAGCGAACTGTACGCGCCAACCAATTTTGAAAGGGAAGAGGAAGTCTATTTGAGACGTTTTATGCTGCTGGTGTTGAGCAGGATCCGCATTTGTATGATGGCGATGTCGTTGAGGGAGGCATGAGGTAAAAGCTGAAATCCTGAAAGCTGAAACGCTGAGATGCTGACATGAAGAGGGAGGAAAGTGCCGAGTGAGCAGTGAGCAGTGAGCCGAGTGATCAGTGGGGAAGAGGGTGTTTCAGAAAGGCGTTCATGATTTCGGCTTGTTGAGAGACTTCCTTGCCTTGGCTTCGAGCTTCTTGACGCTTTCCTCGGAGGGCAATTCCTCGGGCATGGTGCCACCGAGTTCCTTGATGGTCTGGCGGACTTTGGCTCCGACATCCCGGTGGGCTTTGTTGGCCTTGTCCTTGCCGGTGCTCTTCTCGCGACGGAGTTTTTCCTCGGCTTGGGTGGCGCGGAAGAGGTTGGCGGCGAGTTCGGTGCTGCCCATGTGGTCGGATCTCCTTGGATGGATCGGCGTTCTGGATGACGAGGTAGCAGGCATAGCGGGACATCTTCACGGTCTTCACCGCTCGCTGCCCGCCCTTGCCGATTTCGATCATTTGGTCGGCTCCGACGAAATGATCCTCTACCTGCTGCCCGCTATTAAAACAGGCAGTGCGAGCCTTCTCAATGACGGCCTGAAAATGGCGGTAGTTCGCATAGCCAAGCACGCGGGCAAAGTCGCGGCTCGACCAGAACTCGTTGCCCGCTGGGTTGGTGCGGCGGATGGTCTCGAAGGGCCTGATTGGGTGGCTCATGGATTCAGGCAGGGGTAGCGTGTTTCGGGGAGTGTGTTTGGGGAAGAGGAAGAGATGTGGGCGAGGTGGCCAATACTGTCAGATTAAGAGTTTTTTTTAAAATCCGGGTTGTTGATCCGTTCCCGCACCATGTCGGTGAGTGAGATGTAGTCTCCGCCCGGCTGCGAGAGAATGGCGATGCTTGTTCCCTGGACTTCGATGTTGGTTCGTTTGGCTTTGCTCATGGAATTTCAAATGTAAAATTTGTCCAAGCCTGCCTGACTTCTAATTGTGGCGAATTCGACATCATTAAAATCGGGGTTGAAAACGGACTCCCAAATACCAAGGAACTCGACGGTATTCCGATTGCGGAGCCAGTCCGAAGTGAAAAATTCTCCGTCCTTCGCCTTGAGCATGTCGGTCAGGGAGATGTAGTCGCCCTCCTTCCCGGTGAGAATGGAAACGGCAGTGCCTTTGACCTCGATGGTGGCTATGGTGGCTTTGCTCATGGGTTTTGGTGATAGGCGCTGACTTAAGAAGCACGGGCGATGGACATGGCGGGCTGGATGTGGGCGGTGAGTTTTTGTTGGTCCTTGGCTAGGGCGCGGAAGTCGCACTCGACTTGGATGCCGTGCCAGAATTCGGCGGATTGGCCGAAGAACGCTCCGAAGCGGATGGACATGGCGGGGGTGATGGAGCGGCGGGCGTGGACGATCTCGTTGATGGCGCGTGGGGCGACGCCGATGGCGCGGGCCATGGCGTTCTGGGAAATGCCCATGGGAATGAGGTATTCTTCCAAGAGGATTTCGCCAGGTGTGATGGGTGGATTCATAAGGGATAACGTATTGCGTTACAGGGGTGCGTCAATGGTAATCGCAGATGCGGACTTCGGTCGGGCCGAGTTCGTTCCAGACGAACACGATGCGCCACTGGTCGTTGATGCGGATCGAGTGGCAGCCCGCCAGATTTCCTTTCAGGGATTCGAGACGGTTTCCCGGTGGCACGGCGAGATCCTGAAGCACTCGTGCACGGTTCATTTGGATGAGTTTTCGCAAGGCGACGCGTGAAATGCTATTGAAGCGGCGGTTGGATTCGCGATGGAAAAGCTCCTCGGTGTCTTTGTCGGAGAAGGATTGGATCATGGCCTTTGTTTCGAGATAGCGGCGAGCAGTTTCCCCGCATCCGGGAAGCGGTCTTTGGGATTGCGGACGAGGGATTGGTCGATGGTGGTGGCGATTTCCCTGGCGAGGCCCGGCAGGCGGTCGCGGATTGGGACGGGGTTTTCGTTGAGGATGATGTCGATGGGGATGAGCATGGGGGTAAAAGCTGAAAATCTGACAGCTGAAACGCTGAGATGAAGAGGAAGAGAAGTGCCGAGTGATCAGTGGGGAAGAAGAACTCAACGATGAAGAGCCTCTAACACGGCTTGCGGGTGGGATTCGGCGACGCGGAGGAGGGCACGGGCGGTTCCTTCGGGATGGCGGTGGCCTTGTTCCCAATTTTGGAGCGTCCGGGGGCTGATGCCAATCAGTGCGGCAAACTGGATCTGACTGAGACCGAGTTTTTCACGGATGGCTTTGGCGTCCGGCCACTGGAGGGTGGTGGAGCGGGCGGCTTTCTTTTTACCGCGCAGGATGGCTCCGCCTTCCTTGAGACTGGCGGCGAGTTGTTGGAAGAGTTCGTCTTTCATGGGTATTCGGTTTCGATGATTGATTTGAGGAGTTTGAGATGAGCCTGGGTGAGGTTGTCCTGTTCGTTTTTTGGATAAGCGAGAAGGAGGAGGATCGTGCTGCCGGGAACGTGCCAGTAATAGATGATTCGCAAGCCGCCGCGCTTGCCGCGACCTGATCCCGCCCAACGAAGCTTGCGAAGTCCGCCAGAACCACGGATAAGATCGCCGCTTTCGGGCGCGGCCATCAGCGCCCACTGTAGCGCGTTCAATTCCTCATCAGTGAGAAGTCCAGTGATTTGACGGGAGAACACAGAGGTCTCACGGAAGACGAAACGCATGGGGGCATTGTCCGTCAATGACGGATCTTGTCAATCAAATGATTTCAGGCGCTTTACGTTACCAGACGCAAGCAGCGTCTGCATCTGAGTGATGGCGATGTCGTTGAGGGTGGCGAGGCGTTCGGGTTGTGGCAGGCCTTGGCGGATGAGGACGGAGTTAAGGCTTTCGAGGTTGGTGAGGACGACGAGTTGTTCGAGCGGGGCGTGGTCGCGGAGGTTGCCTTCGACACCGGGATTGGCATCGCGCCATTGTTTGGCGGTCTGACCGAAGAGGGCGACGTTGAGGAGATCCGCCTCGCTCGCATAGACGGCGGAGGCCTGTGATTTGGTGATGGAAGGCGGGATGAGGGTTTCCTTGATGGCGTCGGTGTGGATGCGGTAGTTGATCTTGGCGAGGGTGCGCTGGAGGTTCCAATCGAGCTTGAGGCGGTCGTTTTCCTCGTCCTTGAGGCGTTGGAATTCCTTGATCAGGTAGAGCTTGAACTCGACGGAAATCCAGGAGGCGAATTCGAAGGCGATGTCCTTGTGGGCATAGGTACCGCCGTAGCGTCCAGCCTTGGAAATCAGGCCGATGGCTCCGGTGAGTTCCGTCCATTGCTTTGCGGTGAGGATGAAACTGTTGAGGCCGGTCTGCTTTTTAATCCCATCGAATTCGATGGGATTAAAACCGGGATTGTGAAGTTGTTCCCCAGATTCCGAGAAACTCCACGGTATTGCGGTTCCGCATCCAGTTTGAAATCAGATAGTCGGTTCTTTCAGGATCTTTTGAGCGGGCGATATCGGTCAGGCAGATGTAATCTGACTCGTTTTGGGTGACGATGTTCACCACGGTTCCCCGGACTTCGATGCTGGTTTTGGCGGGCTTTTTCATGGGGATTTCAGTGGTGATAGGGCCTGACTCAAGAGGCGCGGGCAATGGAAATGGCGGACTGGATGTGGGCGGTGAGTTTTTGTTGGTCCTTGGCGAGGGCGCGGAAATCGCACTCGACTTGGATGCCGTGCCAGAATTCGAAGGATTGGCCGAAGAACGCTCCGAAGCGGATGGACATGGCGGGAGTGATGGAGCGGCGGGCGTGGATGATCTCGTTGATGGCTCGCGGGGCGACGCCGATGGCGCGGGCCATGGCGTTCTGGGAGATGCCCATGGGAACGAGGTATTCTTCCAAAAGGATTTCGCCGGGTGTGATGGGTTTTTGGAGAGCTTTCCATTTTCCTCTTTAGGATTATACCACGTCAGTTCACCCCTTCCGCTGGCAGCTACCTCATGGCCGTCAGCCCAGTCATATCCACCAAGGAATTTCCGCCTACCTATCGCATCCTCAACGTGGCTTCCGCCGGCTTCAAGATGGTTTTTTCCCCGTAAACTTTGGGTTGGCAGGCACCCTGCAGAGTCCGAAGCCCAAGGGGAAATGTTGATTAACGGTTTAGCATCTCTTGGTGCTTCACAGCAGGCCGAGGGCGGCGGAGATCAGCAGGTCATCATCGATCAGCCATTTCGCCGCTTCGGTGCCGGGATTGAAGGCTTTCGGTGGGGCGGTGGACTCGGTGACGTCGATGGTGAGTCCCTCGCCACGGATTCTGCGGGCGAGGCCGCCGGCATCATAAATCGCGATGTAAGCGGCCAGCACCTTCACGGCGGCCTGGCTAGCGGGGGCTTCATCATTCCTGCCTAACAATGCATCCAGCAGGATCGGCGTCGGGTCCACCGAACTCGCCAAGCGCGTGACCGCACCGGTTTCCGTGCTCGATATGCCCGCCGCGCCCGCCGTCTCAAGCTCGCTGACAAGCGCCTTGATTCGCGCTTCCAGGCCCGATTTGGCGAGCGCCGCTGGAAGCTCGGTTTCAAGTCCCGTAGCTAACAAAACCTGGCGTGCGTGAAGCCGCGCCCAGTCTGGCGAACGCAGCGCCGAGTCGCCATCCGAGCCAGTGCGGCGGCCGGCGACCCCGGTCTGCACGAACGCGGCGATCGCCTCTGCGGCACGGCTGCACTTGATCCCGGCGCAGACTGGTGCGAGGGCGAAAGCCGCCAAACGACTGGAGAGTAGCACATTGCCCATGGCCTGCATTTTCGCCCCTAACAGCGCATCACGCTCGCGTTTCACGGTGAAAAACTCCATGGCACGCCGCAGGGTGACCTCCATTTGCGGAATGTCCCATGGCTTGGTCATGTAACGGAAAATCCCGCCGACGTTGATCGAGCCGATGGCGGCGTCGATGTCGGAATAGGCGGTGGATAGGATTTTAATAATGTCGGGATATTGCTCGGCGATCTTCGACAGGAAGCCGACGCCGGTTTCGTTAGGCATCCGTTGGTCGGTCACGATGATGCCGATTTCATTGGCATGCTGGCGGAAGACGGCCAGCGCCTCGACCCCGTCTTCGGCCTCGAGGATTCTGAATTTCTCCCCGAACAAACGGCGGAAATACTTGCGGGTATTGGCTTCGTCATCCACGAATAGGATGGCGTAGCGTTGGTAGTCATAGGCGTCGATCTCGTTGCTCATAGTAGTCGATGGGAAAGCGGGTTGGTTGGAACTTCAGTGGCGGGAGAATGATAGAATCAGGCGGGTTGGTCGAGAACGGATTCCGGTTCCGAGGTGAAGCTAGGTGCCGGAAAAGCGATGCGGAAACGGGTGAACTCGGCGGGGCGGCTGTCCACCTCGATCATCGCCCTGTGCGCTTGTAGGATCTGGTGGGTGATGGAAAGCCCCAGTCCCATGCCCTTGCCCACGTCCTTGGAGGTGAAAAAGGGATCGAAAATTTTCTGCAAATTCTCCGGCGGGATGCCGATGCCGTTGTCGCGGATGGTGACCTGCCAGCCCTCGCCGGATGGGTCGATGGCCACGTCGATGCGGCCGGGATCGCCGCCGATGGAGTCGATGCGCTGGTGGATGGCGTCGATGCTGTTTTGGAAAAAATTGATGAAGACTTGGACGAGCTGGTTGGGGTTGCCGCTGATCAGGGCCATGTCCGGAGATTTTAGGTTGAACGCGATTTCTTTACCCACTTGATGGCCGACCATGCGGCGGGCGCGACCGACGATTTCCGCGAGATCCGCATCGCCGGAAGTGGCCTTATCATCACGGGTGAATTTCCGCAGGTCGATGACAATTTGCGACACCCGTTCGACGCCATCGCGGATGTCCTTGAGGATGTCCGCATAGTCTGGCTGATCCTTGTCAGGCATCAGCTTGGTAAAGGTTTCCAAGGCGTGGAGTCCGGCGCTGGCGTAGTTCAGCGGATTGTTGATTTCATGGATGATGCCCGCGCTCATCCGGCCGAGCGCGGAGAGTTTTTCGTTACGCACCATCAGCACCTCATTTTCCTTAATCTGCTCTAGAGCGGAATGCAGTTCGGTATTGAGGTCCACCATCTCGCGGCGGACGCGGGCCATGGCGATCTGGTTTTCCAGGCGCAGCGCGAGTTCGGCGGTGGAGAAGGGTTTAGTGAGGAAATCGTTGGCCCCGGCTTGCAGGGCAGCCAGCTTGGTGGACTCGTCGGCACGAGCAGTTAGAATAATGACCGCCACGCCACGAGTGCTGTGATTTTCGCGAATCCGGCGGCAGACTTCCACGCCATCCATCTCGGGCATCATGTGGTCGAGCAGGGCGAGCTGCGGGCGGCGTAGGCGGGCGAGTTCCAAGGCCTCGGCTCCATCGGATGCCTCGATCACATCCACATCCTCAAGCTGCATCCGCAGGAAACGGCGGATGTCCGGCTCGTCATCCGCAATCAAAACGAGGGGCCGCGCGCCACTCGGACGGGTGCCGATCAACGGCGAGGCGACCGGCCCGCTTGGCTGCAACGGAGTGACCGGCCGCGGGGCCATTTTTCCCGGAATCGACATGGCGGCACGGCGATGGAGATTGGCGATGTTGCCGCCGTCTTGCAATGGGTCATCTATATCTGTTAGACTTGAAACATCCATCACCGTCGCCTCAGTGGGGAGGCTGATGGTGAAAATTGTGCCGTGTCCGAGTTGGCTGTCCACATTCACTTCGCCGTCCATCGCTTCGGTGAGACTGCGGACCAAGGCGAGACCGATCCCGGCACCTTGGAACTTGCGGGTGGTCGAGGTATCCACCTGCCAAAAGCGCTCGAAAATCCGCGGCAGAACCTCGGGCGGAATCCCCACCCCGGTGTCCTCGACGGTGAGCTTGAGTTGGTTTTCCACGACGCGCACCTTGACCTCGATGGTGCCGCTGGAAGGGGTGAACTTGATGGCGTTGATGACGAGGTTGAGGAGGATTTTATCAAACTTGTCACGATCTAGCAGAATGGCCTCGCTATAAGTTTTACAATCCCACAGCAAGGCCACGCGATCCTGCTCGGCGAGGTGGCGGAGCGAGCGCAGCAGACCCTCGATATGGGCACTGATGAGCGTCGGCTGGCGGTTGACATCGGCATGGCCGGTATCGAAACGAACAAGGTCTAGCAGGTCGTCGATCAGCTTGAGCAGGCGCAGACCGTTCTGCTCTAACATCATCGTCATTTCCTGAATGATCGGTTCAGCCGGAGCCTGGCGGGCGAGCATCGTTCGCAAGCGCTCGGTGATGCCGAGCATGATGGTGAGCGGGGTGCGGAGTTCGTGGCTGATGTTGGCGAAGAAGCGGGTTTTCGCCTCATCGAGTTCGCTGAGCTGGCGGTTTTGGGATTCCAGCAGCGAGCGGGATTTCTCCACCTCCATGCGCAGGCAGTATTCGCTGAAACGCAGCATTTCGTAGTAATATGACCCGGCCAACACAAATACCGAGGTCACGAACAGGAAGAAGACGTTGCCGAAAAAAGTTTTGAAATCAGATACTACCGGCGAGAGTGCGACCGCCGTGAGATAACAGACGAAGGTTGCTAGAATCATTCCCAGCGTGTTGCGGAACGTCCACCGCAGCAGCAGCGAAAGTCCGACGAGCACCAGATTCAGGCCCGCGTAGTAAACCGAATTCCCCCCTTCCGTGACCGCGATCATTGAGCCGATCGAGACCAGCGGCAACAGGGTGATCCCCTGGGTAAGCGCATTGGAATATCCCCCGCCCCGCGTGCTCGTCAGGTACCAGAAGATTCCGCCCTCCAGCATAGCGCAAATGGCGCGGATCAGAAAGAACTGGGGCGCGTGCTCGCGCATAATCACAAAATCTAACGAAGCCGCCAGCAACATGAAAACCGCAGCGAATACAGCCGTCCGCCGGGCATTCTCGTAGGCGATGTCGCTCTCGTAAGCACGGAATGATTTCCGCAGTTCCGTCTCGTCGTCCCGGATGTTGACGCTGGCTTCAGCCATTGGCGAGTTCGATTTCAAGGAACAGGTTCACGCCCGTGGAATCGGCTTTGATCGTGGTGCCTTTGAGATTCAGGCCATCCGGCACGAGGTCGGCCATTTCCGCCTCGTCGCGGTAGATCAGGTTCCATTCCATCACGTATTCCATCCAGGCTTTCCGTGGATTGCTGGCGGCGACGTTGGTGACGATGACGATGCCACCGGGCCGGATCATGGTGCAAAACAGCTCGACCAGTCGCTTGCAAACCCGCTGCGAGAGATAGTCGAAGAGGCCCGCGCAATAGACGACGTCGTAGTTCGAAAACTCATCGTCGCCACCTTGGGTAGCAGCCCGCAGGAGTTGGTGGACCGAGCGTTGAAAATAGCGGACCTGGGTTTCGCGGCCGCCACTCATGCGGGACTCCTGGATGCGCTCCCGCGTGTATTCGAGGGTTTCCGGGTTGAAATCCAGCAGGTCGATTTCCGCTAGGTCGCTCTCCTCGCATTCACGCAGGAAACGTTGGACCTCCATCGCCGGGCCGCAGGCCAGGTTGAAGACCCGGGTCTTGCCCTTGCTCACCCGGCGCGCGCACTCCGATCGGAGTTTCTCCACCAAGAAGTCGATACGGTTGCGGTGGGCGACGACCGGCTCGGTGTTGAGTAGGGCGAAGTTCAGCAACTTCGCAAAGGCCGAGGATCCTTCATAGGGATTCCGCAGCATCATGTTCACCATTTCATAGTCACCGGCGTAGCCCAGCGGCTTGGTATAAGTCCGATAGAGAAATGGCGAGCACAGCACGATGGGATGCAACTCCCTGCGGACGTAGGCTTTGTGGACAGCCACCTCCGCTTCACTGACTTCCAGAGAGACCTCCTCGAAGCGCTCCATCGACGGCATCACCTCCTCAACCACGCGGGTCTCGATCCCGGAAAAAATTTCCTTTTCCAGCTCGTCACGCCGCCGGGTCACGGTCGTCCGGATGCCCACATCGACGCCTGTTAGCCAGTGCTGAACGCCGGATAACATGCTGGCAAGATCGGCCACCACCAGCTTGAAGGGGTCCTGCACCTTGTTGGCAGATTTCCACTCCCCCATGAAATTCGCAAACTGCCCGCGCAGGTCGCCACCGCCGGTCGCAGTCCCCCCGCCGGTGACGCTGGACAGGAAATCCACTTCCACCCAGCCTTCATCCAGCATCGCCTCGCAGACGAGGACGATCCCGGTGTTGAGCAGATTGCTGACCACCGCCTTGCCGTGGTAGAGCAGCCGCCGCGAGGCCATGATCCGGAAATCCGAGAGCACCTCGGAGAGCTGGAGGATGCTGTAAGGATTATAGACCTCGAACACGACGGAATACCGCTTGATTCGGAGGAGGTTCGCCGTCAGTTCCGTGCCTTGGCTATTCCGGCAGGTGATGACGCTTTGGGCTGATTCGCTGGTTAAATCCATTAATCGGTGGGTGAACGACGGATCAGTATGGGCATCTCCAATCGGCTTCCGCAAGCAGCTAGAAATTTTTTTTACATGTCTTGATAATCTAGCGTAAACCAAACTGGCGGATTCAACATAGAACGCCCGATTTTTGGCCGGTTAACCCGACCCCTTCAGGCCGAAATTTCCCGCCGCTCACGCACCGCCGCCGCAAGCACTGCCAGCGTTTCCACGGTATCCTCCCAGCCGATGCAGGCATCCGTCACGGACTGGCCGTGCGTCATGGCTCCGGGTTCTTTCGAGAGCTTCTGATTGCCTGCCACGATGTTGGACTCGATCATTACGGAGGTGATCACCTTGGAACCAGCGGCGATCTGGTTGGCAACATTCTTCGCCACCATCGGCTGGTTGCGGTAGTCCTTCAGCGAATTGCCATGCGAGCAGTCGATCATCACGGATTCGATCAATTTCTGCTCGCGCAGCATGGCCGCCGTGGCCTCCACGTCAGCCTGCTCATAGTTCGGGCCGTTTTTTCCGCCACGTAAAATCAGGTGGCAGGATTCATTTCCCGCTGTCGAGACGATCGCCGAGACGCCCTGCTTCGTGACGGATAGAAAATGATGCGGCCGCGAGGACGACTGGATCGCATCCAGCGCGATCTGGATCGAGCCGCTGGTGCCGTTTTTGAAACCCACCGGCATCGAGAGTCCCGAGGCAAGTTCACGGTGGATTTGAGATTCTGTCGTGCGCGCGCCGATGGCTCCCCAAGCGATCAGGTCGGCGATGTATTGCGGGGAAATGGTGTCGAGAAACTCCGTCCCAGACGGCACGCCCATGTTCGCCAAATCCAGCAACAGCCCCCGTGCGACGCGCAGTCCGTGGTTGATGTCGAAGGAGTCATCCAGTCCCGGATCATTGATCAGGCCCTTCCAGCCCACCGTCGTCCGCGGTTTCTCAAAATAGACGCGCATGATGACGAAAATTTCCTGCTCCAGCCGATCTGCCTCAGCCTTCAACCTTACCGCATATTCCATCGCCGCCTCTGGATCGTGAATCGAGCACGGCCCGACGATCACTAACAAACGGTCATCCTCGCCCCGCAGAATCGCATCTGCCTGCGCCCGCGCCCCGGCCACAAGTTCGGAGGCCTGCTCGGTGAGCGGCAGATAATAGGCCAGCACCGCCGGGGAAATCAGCGGGTTCAGTCCGGTTATACGAAGGTCGTCAGTGCGGTGGCGAGTCACGCCGCAAACCGTGAACGACAATTCGCAGGCGACGCAAGGCACAAGTTCTTCATCTCGAAACGAAAAATAGCGGGGATGTGACCCCGTTAGGCGCGACAACCCGCCTCTCCTTGATTACGGATGAAGCGGGAAATCGTCAACCGAGGTGGTAAATGCTGAAATTTTGAAAGTTGAAATTCTGAAAGCTGAAATGAAGAGAAAGAGAAGTGCCGAGTGAGCAGTGATCGGTGACCAGTGTGGAACAAGGACTCAACGATGAAGAGCCTCTAACACGGCTTGCGGGTGGGATTCGGCGACTCGGAGGAGGGCACGGGCGGTTCCTTCGGGATGGCGGTGGCCTTGTTCCCAATTTTGGAGCGTCCGGGGGCTGATGCCCATCAGTGTGGCAAACTGGATCTGGCTGAGACCGAGTTTTTCACGGATGGCTTTGGCGTCCGGCCACTGGAGGGTGGTGGTGCGGGCGGCTTTCTTTTTGCCACGCAGGATGGCACCGCCTTCCTTGAGACTGGCGGCGAGTTGTTGGAAGAGTTCGTCTTTCATGGGTATTCGGTTTCGATGATTTCACGGGAGAACACTGAGGTCTCACGGAAGACAAAACGCATGGAAAAGTTATCCGTCAATGACGGATCTTGTCAATCAAATGATCATGGAGCTGACGACGAAAGCGGCGTCCCGGTGCTTTTTCATGGCTTGGCCTTTGAGAGTGCGGCGGGCAGTTTCCCGGCATCGGGGAAGCGGTCTTTGGGATTGCGGACGAGGGATTGGTGGTGGCGATCAGCGTGATCAGCCTGGATGCGGACTTCGATTCGGGTTAGGCCGACGTGGATCTGGTCGCCGTGTTTCAGGTCGGTGCTGGGGTAGCTGCGCTTGGCTCCTTGCTCGGGAGTTTCGCCTTTTTCGCGTCCGCCGACTTTTTTCCCGTTCAGGTGGGTGCCATTCATGCTGCCGAGACCGCGGAGGGCGGCTTGGGGGTGCAGGCTTAGAGCAGAAAATGATTGTGGGCGAGACGCGCACATTCTTTGATTACGGTTGAGGTGGGAACTCGTCAACTTGGGGCGCTCAATGTTGCCCGGTGATTTGGCGGTGGACTTCCTCGGTGAGCTTCTGGATGCGTTCGCTCATGGTCTTTGTGAGTTCGGTGAGTTCGGTGTTCTGGCGTATGAGTTCGATGAGTCGGACGGTTTGCTCATTGGCCAGTAGCTGGCGTTGTTCGCTGGCTTGGGCGAGATCCTCGCGGTGACGGGCATCGGCATCGGCATGGGCCTTGTCGCGGTCCGCCTGACGGGTCTGGGCGAGTAAAATCAGCGGCGCGGCATAGGCGGCTTGCAAGCTGAACGCCAGATTCAAAAGAATGAACGGATAAATGTCGAAGTGGACGATGCCGGTGGCATTGAGAATGATCCAAATAGCGACGAGCAGTGTCTGGCCCACGAGAAACGTGGGCGTGCCGAAAAAGCGGGCGAAGGCTTCCGCTTTCAGCGCGAACCAGTCGTTGCCGAAGACCGGGGCAAGGTGGAGATGCGGAGCGTGGAAGCGGTCATGTTTTTTACGCACGGAGGGGCTAGGGTTGTTATCCATGGCTATGAATCTGCGTGACATGACCTGCGGCGGCCAGCAGGGTTTTTGAAATTTTTCGCGCGGTGAAAGCCGATTGATTTTTTACGCGCGCGGGTCACAAGCTCCGGGCGTGGCGAAAGCACAGGACGAGAACTGAGGGGCGGTGAAAAAGCTGCCGTGAAGGGAGGGAAAAGAATTCCATCTTGGCAGCGCGGGCTGCGCCGCCTAGCCTCGCCCCGCTCCATGTCCCAAAAGACTCGCTTTCACTTCACCGGCATCTGTGGCACCGCCATGGGTGCGGTCGCCGCCGCCATGCAACAACGTGGCTTCTCCATCAGCGGCTCGGACTCCGGCGTTTACCCGCCGATGTCGGACTTCCTGCGCGGCCAAGGCATCGCCCTAACAGAAGGCTACGCAGAGAAAAACATCCCCGCCGACACGGATGTGGTCATCATCGGCAACGCCATTTCCCGTGGAAATCCCGAGGCCGAGGCCGCCCTTGACCGCAAGCTGCTCTATCATTCCCTACCTGAGGTGATGAAAGAATATTTCCTCCGGGGAAAACGCAACTTCGTCGTCTCCGGCACTCATGGGAAAACCACGACCTCCTCGATGCTGGCATGGATCTTCGTCAACGCGGGGCGCGATCCCGGCTACATGATCGGCGGCATTCCGAAAAACCTCGGCCATGGTGCCCATTTCACCGACTCGGAAATCAACGTGCTCGAAGGCGACGAATACGACACCGCCTTCTTCGACAAGCGCTCGAAATTCCTCCATTACCTGCCGGAATGTGTCATCGTGAACAACGTTGAATTCGACCACGCGGACATTTATAACAACATCGACGAAATCAAGCTCACCTTCCGCCGCCTCCTCAACATCGTCCCGCGCGGCGGCATGGCCTATGTGAATGGCGACGAACAAAACTGCCTCGACGTCGCGGAAAAAGCCCCCTGCCCCGTCACCACCGTCGGCTTCGGCCCTGCATGTGCGCTGCGGATAGAAAATCTCAACTACGCTACCGATCGTAGCTCCTTCACCCTCGGCGGCAGCGCCTACTCCGTGCCGATGACCGGTGAGTTCAATGTCCGCAATGCCGCTATGGCCGCTGCTGCCGCCACCTTCGCTGGATTAACCGTTAGTGAAATCCGCAGTGGCCTCGAATCCTTCGCCGGCGTCGCCCGCCGCCAAGAACTCAAGGGCGAGGTCAACGGCATAAAAGTCATCGACGACTTCGCCCACCACCCGACCGCCATCCGCCTCGCCGTTCAGAGCCTCCGCCAGCGCCATCCAGACTCGCGCCTCTGGATTCTCTTCGAACCTCGTTCTAACACCACCCGCCGCGCCGTGTTCCAAACCGAGCTCGCCCAAGCCCTTGCGCTGGCGGATTTCGCCATCGTTGCCGCGATTCCCGATCTCCACAAGTTCCCGGAAAACGACCGTCTCAACCCCGACCAACTCTCCGCCGACATCGCCCGTTTCGGCGGCAAGGGCTGGTATCTACCGGACCTCGAAACCATCATCGCCCAAGTGACGGAAAACGTCCTGCCCGGCGACATCATTGCCGTCCTCAGCAACGGCGGCTTCGGCGGCATTCACCAGAAACTCCTCGCCACGCTCGCCACTCCGGCTGCCCTGCTCGGGAAATGATCCAATGGCAGAGCTTGTCATGGTTGTTCCACATCTTCGGTTGGCTCGTGATTATGCTTTGGGTGATTCTCGCGGCGTTCACCGCCCTGTTCGCCGAAATGCAAGGACGGGCTCTCGTGCGAGGTCTCTCGGGTTATAAGCTTGTGGTCTTTACGACGGTCAATTGGTGCGGTTGGGAATTTATTCGGGCAGAGTTGTTTCCACTGTAGTTTCCCTGGATGACTCCCGGCTTGGCGCTGGGACCTAACCTGATTCTTCCATGGATAGGGGTTTATGGAGTTAGTGCGCTCGTGGTGTTAGCAGTGGCGCTGTTAGTAGATCGTAAATGGGTTCACGCGGGCTATGTCTTACAAAGAACAACTAGCCATTGACTTTGGCCACGAACCCTACGCTGGGAGCAGTAATGTTCCAAGTGTAGCATGGGCGAGTGGAGACGCAGGCCAGCCATTGAGCTCCGAAATCAAGAATCCCGTGTGCCGATCTTGTACTGACAGGGAGAAGGCAACATCATCCTTACCGCCATGGCAAGGTGAGGGTGGACACGGCGGAGTCGAAGAACCTGAGCATGTGTCGAAGTTCCAAGCGCGAGAACCGGGAGATCCTATCAATATCCGACGAGGAAGGGAGGCAACTCCCCAAACCCTTACGGGTCGCTTGGTGAACGCCTCTGGCGGTAATACCA
>JAYVNM010000082.1:0-15788 GCA_043758445.1 Akkermansiaceae bacterium
TTTGAAATTCACCGTGCTGCGCCAAGCTCCCGACGACGCCAAGGTGACTCACGGAAATTCCTGCGAACGCAAGGCCCTACTCGATCTCGTAACGGCAGGTGAGGTCGTCGTCGCCGACCGTTATTACGGCCTCGAATACGCCTATTTCAGCGAGTTGCGCCGGCTTGGTGCCTCGTGGGTGATCCGCATCCGCAACAATCCGCGCATGGAAATCGTCGAGGAAATGCCGCTAACAGAAGCTGATTCAAAAGCATCCTCGGCTGTCGCCACCTGATGGCCGAATCGCCCGACGGTGTGGCCATCCAGATTTACAGCGCACTCATCGCCGCATTGATGTTGCAACTTCTCACCGGCAAACGCCCCGGCAAGCGGGCCATGGAACTCATCCGGCTTTACCTGATTGGCTATGCGGATCTCGACGAGGTCATCACGCTGTTAGCTCCGAAGATTCCGAAAAAATTAAACGGTTGAGACTCCCCCAGGCGCCTGCCGCGCAAACGGCAGGCGGGGCTTATCGTGCCCGGATTTCAAGCCCGCTCCAAACCCGCCTTGCTATAACTTCCCCCCGAAGCAGTCATTCCAAAAAAACAGGGGCGTCCACCTATTTTCCCCAACGAAGCATTGAGCATGCCGATGAGGCCGGCGGTGCCTGCCGAGGCGAGGCCGATTTTGCGGAGGAAATCTCGGCGGCCTTCGGGTGCGGTGGTGGGTTCGACTAGGATATCAATCATCGTGCTTGGTTTCATGTTCGTAATAGTTTGGGGTTGTGTCATGCGACGCAATTCACATAACTCCAGTTTCAGAGTGCGCCCACCGGGCATCTGAACCAAAACCGAATAGGGGCATACAAATACGAACGTGATTCAAGCTTGCGGAAAAAATTTCCTGTGATGACAAAAGGGTGATCCCTCTGTCGTGATGAAATCTTGGAAACGCCGGAATACGAAGGTGAAAGAGTCCAGCCGCCGGGTGGTCGCTGAGCTCGCATGACCTTGCTTGGGCGTAATTTATCCTTGAGTCATCGCCATACGAACTTAGGCTCTAACATGAACTCAACCGTTTTCAATGAGCTGTGGGCGCACACCGGGCGAAATGATCACTTCTTGTGACTTGCCGCCCGTGCCTGCACTATCTAGCTTCCCGCCATTCCCAGCCCATGAGTGCCAAAAAATCCACCCCGAGCCACGATCACGACGCCGTTCACAAGCCATCCAAGGAATTTTCCGCCAAGGCGCGCATCCCGTCACTGGCGGCTTACAAGAAACTCTACAAAAAATCCATCGAGCGGCCCGACAAGTTCTGGGCGCGTGAGGCGAAGGAACTGGTCTGGCAGAAACCGTGGTCGAAGGTGCTCACTTGGAAAGCCCCGAACGCGAAATGGTTCGAAGGCGGAAAACTGAACATCTGTGAAAACTGCGTGGACCGCCACGCCGCCGGACCGCGCCGGAACAAGGCGGCGATCATTTGGGAGGGCGAGCCCGGCGACAAACGCGTGATCACCTACGGCCAGCTCCAGAGGGATGTCTGCCGGTTCGCCAACGTGCTCCAGAAAAACGGCGTAAAGGCCAAGGATCGGGTGCTGATTTACCTGCCGATGATCCCGGAAGCCGCCATGGCGATGCTCGCCTGCGCGCGGATCGGCGCGGTGCATAATGTGGTCTTCGGCGGCTTCGCGGCGGAGTCGATCGTGGATCGTCTCGAGGATTCCGGCGCGACGGTGGTCATCACGGCCGACGGTGGCTGGCGGCGCGGAAAAGTGGTGCCGCTCAAGCCGGTGGTGGATGAGGCGTTGGCGAAATATTCCAAGGTCAAGCGCGTCATTGTGGTCAACCGCTGCGGCAATGAGATTTCCATGGATGATGCCCGCGATGCTTGGTGGCATGACGAAGTGGCCAAGGTTTCCTCGAAGCATGTGGCCAAGGCCTTCGATGCCGAGCATCCGCTGTTCGTGCTCTATACGTCTGGCTCGACCGGGAAACCCAAGGGCATTTTACACACGTCCGGCGGCTACCTGACCGCCACGTATTCGACCTGCAAATACATTTTCGACCTGCGCGACGAGGATGTCTATTGGTGCACGGCGGATGTCGGCTGGATCACCGGCCACTCCTACATCGTCTATGGTCCGCTGGCGAATGGCGTGACCCAAGTGATGTATGAAGGTGCGCCGAATTTCCCGGACTTCGGACGGTTTTGGAAAATGGTCGAGGAATACGGCGTCACGATTTTCTACACCGCGCCAACCGCAATCCGCGCCTTCATCAAGGCGGGCGATCATTTCCCAGCGACGCACGACCTATCATCACTGCGCTTGTTAGGTTCCGTTGGAGAACCGATCAACCCGGAAGCATGGAACTGGTATCACCGCCAGATCGGCGGCGGCAGATGCCCCATCGTCGATACCTGGTGGCAGACCGAGACTGGCGCGATCCTGATTTCCCCGCTGCCCGGAGCGACGCCCTGCAAGGCCGGTACGGCGACCCTGCCCTTCTTCGGCATCGACGCCGCGATCCTCGACGACGCGGGCAACGAGTGCAAACCCGGCGAGGACGGTCGCCTGGTGATCCGTAAGCCATGGCCCTCAATGGTCCGCTCGATCTATGGCGACAAGGAGCGCTATAAAAAAACCTACTGGTCTGACTACCCCGGCCTCTACACGGCGGGCGATGGCGCACGCCGCGACAAGGACGGGAATTTCTGGATCATCGGTCGGCTTGACGACGTGCTCAACGTCTCTGGCCACCGCCTCGGGACGGCGGAAATCGAGAGTGCCTTGGTTTCCCACCCTGCCGTCGCGGAGGCGGCGGTGGTGGGTAGGCCGGATGAAATGAAGGGTCAGGCCGTGTCCGCGTTCGTGACGCTGAAAGGTGGCTTCGAGGAGTCCGAAGGGCTGCGTGCTGATCTGCGCAACCATGTCGGCAAGGTCATCGGCGCGATCGCCAAGCCGGACGACCTGCATTTCGCGCCGGGACTGCCGAAGACGCGTTCTGGAAAAATCATGCGCCGGCTCTTGAAAGAACTCGTTTGCACCGGCAAAATTTCTGGTAACGTGACGACGCTCGAAGATTTTACCGTCATCGAAGCCTTGCAGCAAAAAATCAACCGATAACTTGATTTCCTACCCAAACCTATGACCACCTCCCGCTATTTCGTCGCCCGCTTCGCCCAAGCCTTCGGCTACTTTCGGAAGAACCAACGCATGGCGGATGCGTCCAGTGAGATGCACCTGCTGCGCGAGGCTGAGGCACAGCTCGGTATCGCGATCTGGGGAAATGTCGAAAACATCGAGGAACTCTCGGTCGAATATTGGAACCTGCGAAAATTCATCAAGGAGCAGAAAATCATCCAGAAACGCCTGGCGGACTGCCAAGCCCGCCTCACCCAAGCCCACGACGAGCGGGTCCATTTGCTCAGTAGCACGCCGGAGGTCCACCAAGAGCTCATCGACCAACGGACCGCCTTGCTCACCGAACTCGAAAAACTCGCGCGGCGGCGGGATGAGGTCGTGGTCGAAGCCCGCGAGGTTAGGCGTTCCTACGACGGGCTTAAAATGAAGCTCGAGGTCCTCACCAACGAGTCCGCTGGCACGGCTGCGAATAAGGAGCAAATCGAAAATGTGAAAACCCGGCTGACTGAACTCAAAACGAAATTTTCCGATCTCAAGCAGCAGCGGATCAAAATCGGCACCGACATCGAGGCTGGCGACGCTAAGGTGGACCTAGTGGACGAGCAGCTTAACGAGAAGAAAAAAGACCGCCGGATCAATGCATCAGAAGCCTTCGTAGTGATCGGCGACGGCAACAAGGAAGTTGCTGTCCTGCGGGCGGAAAATAGCCTGATCGAAACCCAGATGCGCCAACTCTACGCGGAAATCGGCCGTTTTGTGAGCCGCAATGCCCGGCATCTACCCGCCTGCGCCAACGCGGCGGCGTCCCATCAGGGCTTGGTCGATGTGATGCGCGCCCTGCGGCGGTCGATCACGCTGAACCACCGACTCGCCGGGAATGCCTGAGCGGGCAACGATTGGAGTAGTCATCCGCAGGTGACTTGCTAGCTTGTCAGCCATGCGCGGTGAGGCCTCAAGTGACGTCCTGAAAGTGTGGCTGTATGCGGCCGCCGCTGTCATCTCAGGCGCTTGGCTCGCACCACTGCTTTACAACGCGGGCAAGGCACTCGCGGAAATTGTATCAGACAAGCAAACGAACGGCCTGCTAGAGTGGCTGGGCCATCTTTGCCGGGGCGCGGATTTCTCGAAATTTTTCACCGTGAGCCTGTGGGGGTGCGGCATGATTTTGTTCCTGCCCTGCATCGCTTGGCTGCGCGGCGGACGGTCGGCCGATGGGGTGAAAACCGGATCCCTGCGGCTGCCGGATGGTGCGCGCACCGTGACCGGTGGCCAGCGTCTGCGGCATGACCCGCGCGGCCTGCGTCTGGCCGTGGTTGGGTTCATGCTGGTGACGGTGTTGTTCCTGCTGTTCGCCGTAATGTGGGTCTCCGGCGGCGTCCTCGCATGGAAAACTCCGGGCGAAAACCTGCTTAGGCTCGCCTTGCGGATCGTTCTCGGTGCCATCGGCCTCGCAGCCTTGCAGGAAGTCCTGTTCCGGGGCATCGCAATGGGCATCTTCCTCCGCGCCATGCGCCCGGCGGCGGCGCTAGGGCTTTCGACGATCTTGTTCGCACTGGTGCATTTTCTCAAGCCTCCACCCGGCCTGAACGTGCTGGACCCGGACGCGGCGGGCATCGGCTTCGAGTTGTTGTGGAAAATCGCCGCTCGGTTTTCCGATCCACGCATGGTGCTGGGATCGTTCGCCCCGGTGCTCGCCTTGGGCGGCGTGCTTGCCTATGCGCGCTGGCGGACGGCCTCGCTGTGGCTGCCCATCGGCCTTCATGCCGGATGGATCTTCGTCAACAGCTTCCTCGCCAGTGTGACAGTCGCGGCTAGCCGTCCGGATTCCAGCATCCTCCTGCTTTCTGGCGGCTCCTTGAGCGAGGGCTTGGTTCCGCTGGTGGGCATCCTCGTCGCCGGAATCCTAGCCACCAGCGCAACCCCTGCCAACGATGCCCCTGACACTCCCGCCTGAACCCAGCCGCCTGTGGCGCTGGCTGGCCCGGGCGCTCGACCTGCTCTACCCGCCAATCTGCGCGGTTTGTCGCGTGGGTTTGCAGGACGGACGAGCCTTGTGCGCTGCTTGCGATGCGGATTTACCAAGGCTGATAGAACCATTTTGTCAATCATGTGGCGAGGCGTTTCCCGGCCAGATCGAGGACCCGTTCGACTGCCCGAACTGTCACAAACTGAAATTCGCCTTCGAGTTTGCCCGGCCTGCCACCGTGCGCGATGACCGCACTTTGGGCATGATCCATCGCTTGAAATACGGCCGCGAACTGCACCTCGCCAAGGAACTCGGACGGCTGGCGGCGGAATCATTCGTCGATCCCCGACTGGCCCCTGCGCTCGCCGGGAAATGGCCGCTGGTGCCGGTACCGCTGCATCGCAAGCGGTTCCAACACCGCCATTTCAACCAAGCCGAAGAAATCGCCAGAGTGCTTTCCACTCACACGGGATTGCCCCTACTCAAGGCCCTGCAGCGGACCCGTGCGACCGGCCACCAGACTTCTCTCACTCGTGCGCAACGGCTGGAAAACCTGCGCGGAGCCTTCGCCATCACCCGCGCCGGACAGCGCGGGAGCGTGGATTTCCCGGCAGGCGCGATCCTTGTCGATGACGTTCTAACCACCGGCTCAACCGTGGACGAGTGCGCTAAAACCCTCCGCCGCGCCGGGTTCCGTAAAATCCACGTCATCACTGTGATGCGCGGCTGAGCCCCTGCCTAGCCCGCCGGCCATCCTCCTTTTCACAAATCCTGATGCTCGGGTTGAATGCCCCGCCAGCCCCATCGCGGAGATGACCCAGACCACGGTCGCGCCTGCCTCGGATTGGAAAAACGTTTCAGTGAATGGGTTTTGAAGGTTCTCTCACAGCCCGCGCAGCGTCGCCTTGATCGCATCGAAGTCCGGCAGATCCTTGGGATGTTCCTGGACCTCCGCATAGCGGACGACTCCGGCCTTGTCGATGACGAAGGCCGAGCGCTTGGCTACGCCGCCCATGATCAGGTTTTTCTCGGGCAGGAATTGCTGATAAGCCACGCCGTAGGCCGCTGCCACCGCGTGCTCGTAGTCGCTGAGCAGAGGGATGGTGATGCCCTCTTTTTGCGCCCAAATTTCCTGCGCGAAAGGGTTGTCCCCGGAGATGCCGATCACCTTCGCGTCGAGCGCGGTGTATTCGGAAATGCCATTAGAAATTCCGCACAACTCGGTGGTGCAGACGCCGGTGAAGGCCATCGGCACGAACAGCAGGATGATGTTCGCCGTCCCGATGTGATCGCTTAGCTTGACCAACTCGGGGCCGTCTGCAGTTTTGGTAACGAGGGTGAAATCTGGAGCTTGGTCGCCGACTTTGATGGACATGGTGGTTTCGTGTTGTTTGAAGTGAGGCCGCATTATAGAACCCGAACTCTGGATATGTCATACGAATTTTCAAAATTTGGCCAACACCTCGGCTGCGGCAGCGGAATCGGCGATCTGATGGATGATCTCGGCCACGCCATGGCCCATGCTGGGCCGGATTTAAAAATGCTCGGCGGCGGCCAACCCGCGCAGATTCCCGCAATGACTGCGGTCTGGCAACAACGCCTAACCGAACTGCTGGCGGAATCCGGCGGACTCGAACGCGCCCTCACCACTTACGACCCGCCGGGCGGAAATCCGCAGTTCCTCGCCGCCGTGGCGACGCTTTTCCGCGAGACTTTCGGCTGGCATCTCGGCCCCGAAAACATCGGCATCACCAGCGGCGGCCAGACCGCATTCTACTTCCTCTTCAACCTCCTCGCCGGTGAAATGCCGGATGGCCGACGCCGGAAAATCCTCCTCCCGCTCATTCCGGAATACATCGGCTACGCGAACCAAGGTGTCAGCGGCGGCCTGTTCCACGCCATCCCGCCGCTGATCGATAAAACCGGCCCGCATGAGTTCAAATACCGGGTGAACTTCGCGCGACTGGAAATCACGCCGGACATCGCCGCGATCTGCGTCTCCCGCCCCACCAACCCGACCGGCAATGTCCTAACCGATGAGGAAATCGCCCACCTGTCCCATCTCGCCAAGCTCCACGGCATCCCACTGATCATCGACAACGCATACGGCGCGCCCTTCCCTGGGATCATTTTCACCGCCGCCACGCCTTACTGGGAACCGCATGTCGTGCTCACGCTGAGCCTATCAAAACTTGGCCTGCCCGGCACCCGCACCGGCATCGTCATCGGTCCGCCGGAAATCATCCGCGCGCTAAGTTCGATGAGCGCCATCGCCGGCCTGTCGAATCCCAACATCGGCCAGCAGCTCACCCTGCCGCTCATCCGCTCCGGGGAAATCCTGCGCCTAAGCCGCGAGGTGGTGCGGCCATTCTACCAGGAAAAATGCCTCCTCGCCCGGGCCGCCGCCTGCGAGCTTTTCGGCGATGACTTCGACTGGTTCATGCACCGCAGTGAGGGTGCCTTGTTCCTCTGGTTTTGGTTCCCCGGCCTGCCGATTTCCTCGCAAGAACTCTACGAGCGTCTGAAAAATCGCGGCGTCCTCGTCATCCCTGGCCAGCACTTTTTCTACGGCCATGACGACCCGCACTGGCAACACCGCCACGAGTGCATCCGAGTTTCCTACGCGATGGCCGATACCACGGTTAGGGGCGGCCTGCAAATCATCGCGGAAGAAGTGCGCAGGGCGTGGAATGCCGCTCAGTGAGTTGGCTTCTTTTCCGCCTCACTGAGGGCAATGGCGAGCTCCTCGACGAGTCGCGCATGGGCGCGGGTCATGGCGGTGTAGGCATTATAAATCGCGCCTTCCGTGACGTAACTCTCACCCCGCGTCCGCACCGCCCGGTCCAAAGACCGGATGGTCGTGATCATGTCCTGCACATGAGCTACCAGCTCACGGTCATTCTTTTCAGTGTAGCGGACCAGACGATCCACTTGAGCATGACAGGTATCGTAGGTATGCGGGAGTTTCTTGAGCTCCCCTTGATTGGACACGAGACCTTCAAACTTGATGAGCCAATCCATCGGCTCGATGGCGCGGCGGAGTTCGGGAATCAGCACCACGCGCGGAATGAATACCGGACGATTTCCAGCACCTTGGAGCGCCAGCATTTTCGCGGAGAAATGGTAGGGCGCGTCCTGAGCCAAGTCTGCCAACCGGCGGCGGACAAAGGAGTTGGCGATGTAGGGGCCGAGCGGCTGGGAGGCCCCTTTCTCCCGGATTTCCTGAAAGCGGGCGACGATGCTGCCGACCGGATCGACCGGCTTTTTGGCCGAGAGATTGAGCAGTTCTTTGAAATTCGCCGCCAGCAGCACCTCGTAGCCGAAAAACGTCTGAGGCTTTTCAAAAGCCAACAAGGACGGCAGGTAATCGGCGGCAGCAGCGGGCAGGACGAGGCGTCCGCCCTTGCCGGGCGCGAGGGCTAGGAGCTGGTCCCAAAATCCGCTGGGTAGCTTGAAATTTCCCGCTTCATCGAGGATGCCGATGATCGTGGCGTCCGGCTCGATGCCGGAAATCGCCGAGCCCGCCAGCACGGCTGCGGCAGCGCTAATCGAATGCCTCTTGCCGGAGCGCAATGACGCCTTGAACTCGTCGCTAGTCAGCTTGACGCGGCACCCGGCGGGGAGCTTACCGTATTGTTTTTCCAGAATGTGTAGAATGATCTCGCTGAGCGCCGGGAGCGCGCAGCCGTCGGCGGCGTCAGGTCCGAAAATCAGGGAAAATGGTAATTTCTCGCCATCCTCAGCCGGTATGGTTTCCGCAGTCATCACCAGCGGCGCGGGGGTCTGGACCCATTTTCCATCATCGCCGTCTCGGTCTTTCCTCCACAGCGGGACGAAGACCCGCGCCTTGGCGAGGCGCAGCGCGGACTTCGGCGGCTCCGGGTCCTTCGTCACCACATCATCCGGTAGCGGCGTGCTCGGCTTGGACGGGTGTTGGTAAGCGGCGAGCTCCGGCACCCAGCCGCGCCACGCGCCGCGTTCGCCCTTGGCCCGCAGTTCCTCCGCCTGCGGGTGTTGCGGATCCGTCACGACCATTACGTCCGTTAGACAAGCCGCTAGCGCTTGGCCCGGGCTGCCAGCAGCCAGACTGGCCAGCCAGTCGCGCAACTGCCAAACTTGGGTCTGGCTTCTTTCGATCTGCACCGGTTCCGGTAGTGGCGGGGGCTGGTCCTTTTCAAAATCCCCAAGGGTCGCCCGCGCCCGCGCATTGCCCGGATCAAGGGCGATGGCCAATGCCAGCATCTGCGTGGCGGCCCGCTGCCTCTCAGGCGTTTCAGTGTCGAGTCCTTGCGTCAGCATGACCAACTGCCGCGCCAGCGTGGCCATCATGTCTGCATCCAGCGGCATCTTGTCGCGCCGGAACGCAACCGGCCCTTCCGCCGGAGCTACGAAATACCCGGCCAGCAGCGGGGTTCCCACGCCGAGCAACCCGATCGCGAGCAGGCAGGTTGGTTGAAATTTTCTGAAAAGCATCCGTTCAGGTATAAGCAATCACTACGCAGTCCCACAAGCGAACATTGCAGAGCGCAAAAAGTTGCGCAAAAATCCCACCATGCCCGAACCCGTCCCGACCCACGAATCCCGCGAGGAAGTCATGTTTTTCGATACCGACTGCGGCCAAGTCGTCCACAACCTCGCCTACTTGCGCATGATCGAAACCTGCCGCACCCGCCTCGCCGCCAAGCTCGGCATGGACCTCCCCACCATGTCGGAAACCCAGGTCTATCCCGTCGTCACCCGCACCGAGATCGACTACAAACGCCCGGCCCGCCTCGGCGATTGGCTCACCATCCGCGGCCAGCTCGCGGAAATCTCCCGCGCCCGCTTCTGGTGTTCCTTCGAGATGCATCGCGAGTCAGACGGCGCCCTCCTCGTCACCGCCCGCCAAGCCCTCGCCCTCG
This sequence comes from Akkermansiaceae bacterium, assembly GCA_043758445.1. Taxonomy (GTDB): domain Bacteria; phylum Verrucomicrobiota; class Verrucomicrobiia; order Verrucomicrobiales; family Akkermansiaceae; genus Luteolibacter. The sequence goes on from JAYVNM010000082.1 coordinate 9,995, forward strand.
TCCAGATGCCCGCCGGCAAACCGCTCCGCCTACCCCCCGACTGGGCGGAAAAATGGGCAGACTCCCTCATATCCAGGGTTTTACCACGCCAGTAGCCGTTTTTTCCGAAGCCTCATTTTTGGAAAATTGGGACGACTGTCGGTTCCTCGTCTTACTCGTGTTAGCTGCCGCGGCGGAGGGTGACAATTTGAAGGAAACCGCCTACCGCACCGTCGGACGATTGGAAGAACCCGTTGGTGCTTCGCAGGAGGATCATTTGTGTTTGTTCGGTTTCGCGAACCGGGATGATATTGTTTTCCTGCATTTTCCATTTATCGCCGCTTTTATAAGCGATCTCGTAAATCAATTGCTGGTTTTTAGCGGGGGCAATGAAGGATTCGCGGACCTTTAATTCCTTGGTTAACGAGCCGTTGCACCTGACGGATATTTCGAACGGACATAGGTTGTGGATACGCAGCTTCCCGAGCGGAAGCTTTCCCGGGTCATCGTCAATGACATATGCGATGAAAGTTCCTTCATCGGCGGGAGCGAGCAGAATGGTGGCACGGCGACAACCGCTCGCCGGTAGGGGAGCGAGAGCAACCAAGGTGGGTTGTTTCTCACGGCGTTTGGCGAGTTCTAGCGCGAGGCCTAGCTTGGGTTTAGCATCTTTCCCGGGACCATCATTGGAGTCGTCAGCCACCAAGGGCTTAAGTTCGTGGGCCAGGTCTTCGGCTGAAGGGGCTACGGCATGGGTGGATTCTTCTCCACCGCTTTTGTAAATTTCCATGATGGCGGGACCGGAGTAGTCCAAGGGCTTGGAATAACGAAATGCCAGTGCGGTGACACCTCCCTTGGACTGGCCCGCTTTGAGTGAGAGTCCGGTGATGTTGTCGCCCCATGCCACGAGATCGATCTTCATCGCGACGCTGGGTTCCTGCGCACGGAGGGACGCCAAGGCCAGACCGAACAGGAGAGGGACGAAGGCGGTAATGTTAAATTTCCGAAGGCGATAGCCAGCGGAACGAGACAATTTCGAATTTACGGCCATAGGTTTGGTTCGTACTGGTTAGTGAAGCACCTCGCGCTGATGGCTTGTCAGCGGGGTTGGTGTATGCGGGAACCCGTTGGACAATGGCTTCGCAGTAAGCTTTGGCTACGGTTTTGCCATTGGCATCGACGCTTTCGCCATAGGTGCGGATGCGGAAGGTGTCGGAGCGGACAGTTAGGGAACTCCCTATGACCTGAAGGACATCTGCTTGGGTGAGCCAGCCGGGAATGCCGGTGGAGCGGTAGCCTTGTTCGGGCTTGTAAATGCTGTCAGAGAGCATTTCCTGATCCGCTACGATGCTGGCCACTGCCCCGAAGTTGTTGTCAGTGGAGGACTTCGCCCAGTCGGGGTGTAGGGGATCCAGATCAGTGGGACGTTCGTCGAGATCCTCGCCATCTAAATCGGCGCGGGGAGCTCCGTTTTTCCAAGCCAGGGTGACGGCATCTGCGGATGGGGTGATCTTGGAGAAGGCATTCTTGTTTCCAGTGAAGTTGATATTAGCTCCACTTTCGTCGATGGCGGCCTGAAGCGCTCCACTCCGGGAGAGGGCGGGTGCCGCAGTGATGTTGGCTAGGGCGCGGTTGACGAATTGAGAGAGCGAGACGAAGGGGCCTCGGAGGCGGACTTGCTTGACGATTTCCTCGGCCAGCGTATCGAGTTGAGCATCCGTCAGCCGTCGGTAGCCGGAAAAGGAGTCCGCATCGTTGCCGGTGGGCGGGGTGGCGGAGGCACTGATTTGTTCGAGACTGCGGGGAAATGCGGCATCAGTGGCGCTGGTCTGTCCTGCTAGGTGTTTGAGATTTTTCGCGCTTGCGAGGAATGCTTTCCAGGCATTCTTTTCCGTGGAATTGACGTTAAAGGCTCCTTCCACCATGAGCGAGGTTGCGGCGTTCACAGGATCCCTGAGTGTTGCTGCGGCTGCCGCGCTGGTATCCGTTAGGACGAGGGCCGGGCTAAGTGGAACAGCGGAACCACTGGCGGGGATGGTAGAGAAGAAATAGGAGTCCCACAGCGAGGCATTAAGGAGGTAGGAGATGTCGTAATAGTTCGTGACGGTGTTGTTGGTGCCGATGTGATTGGGGGCACCCTTGAGTTCATAATCGGTGCGCTGCTGGCTGACGAGGCCGCGCTTGACGAAAGGCGAGGCGTAGGAATTGCCCACGGCATTGCCGGGTTGGTGGCCTATGGATGCGGTGAAGTCGTCTCCGGTGAGGTCGGCATGCTGAAGTTGGGCGAGAGAGGAGAGCTGCGACGGGATGCTGAAAAGGATGGATTTCTCGCTGCCAATAGGTGAGCGCCCCCAGGGCAGTGGCGAGACGGCCAAGTTGCGTGTGAATCCGCCGCCGGCTTCTCCTCCCGGGGGCCTGTCAGGAAGAAGAGCCCTACTGTCGCTGCTTTCCATGAAAAACGGCGGCGGATTATAGCTGGCGATGGGCTTGCGGACGCGGGTGGCTTGGAGATTGAAGTCCGCGAATGTGCGCAAGGTGGAAGCACGCTGCCCCATCTCATAGAGCGCGGGCATTTGAAATTTGTATTCTACGCCGGGCTGGCTGATCTGGAAACTGTAGAGAATCAAGGGGAAGGGTTGGGTGACTTGGGGGACTTCGTCTTTGGTGAATTGTCGGGCATTTCTTTGATAGTATCCGTTGTCGAGTTCGAATCGCTCCAGTTGGCGCAAGACCGAACTGGATCCCGCGAGCCGCATTTCGAGTTTGATCAAACTGGTTTGGTATTCCTCACGGCAGTCCATCGAGGGTGTTTTGAGAATACCGTTGACCAAAGTGCACGTACTCACATTGGGATTTTCCAATTCGATGCAGTTATTGAAGTCGAATGGGGCGCTGGTCTGAAACGGTGCTAGATTGACCGTCAGCTTTTGGGTGCCGGTCGCTCTGGGGCGGAATACAGGAGAGGCAAGGGTGTAAGCGCGGGCTTCACCCGGAGCGAGGGAGGAGGATGGAATTCGGAACACCACACTGTTGAATACTGCCGCTTCAGTAGCGCTCGCCGGGATGAAGGCGCAGTTGCTACCGAGGTTCCAGATTCGCGAGGGTTTGTTGCTGGCAGGAGTTTGACTGCGGATTTCCAACTCGATATCGGTTTCCCATTTCAAGGGAACGGAATAGGGATTTGCGATGGCAATGGCGACTTTCCCACACGCGTCGATATTGAAGTTGTCGCCCGCAGGGTCTCTTGCCTTCATTTTCGCCCCCATCAGAATGCGGAAGTCGGTGATGAGTGGCGCGATGGCGGAATCAAAGTCAGAGGCTGGGGCTTTGACGATCATAGAACCGCTTTTGAGTTGATTGTAGCGATCTTGGAAATCCTTGATGGCATCCCATCTAGGTGCCTTCATGGTGGAGGAGACGGTTGTCGGAATGATATTTGCTCCCTTGATCGGGTAATTGATGACTTGGGCAACGGGGTTGGTGCTGGGAAGAGTTCCAGAAAGGATGGCGCTTAGGTCGATCTTTGTGCCACCGTTTAGGGAATCCGCTAAGACGGCCCTGCTATCGGCAGTGGCGGAGTGGAACACAGTCTGTAGGGGAGAACCTCCTGCCGATACGACAGTCGTAGCGGGTAGTAGCAAGCCGGTTTGGACCAGATCCGTCACTTTGGGCAGGGACGCATCCTGCCCCGCGACCGGAGTGGGGTAGCTTTCGAAACCGGCTACTGTTTCCCATCCGCGGCGTTGGGTATTGAGGGACGCATATTGGCTGGGATCATTCAATGTCTGCTTGATGTTGATACGCGCCTTCACTCCCTCGTCGCCCACCCACCAGGCATAACGTCCGGCGATTGTGGTAGAGCCGGGTTTGATGATGTTCACCAGCGGCGCTGAAACATAGCGACTGAGTGTGCTCGAAGACGCGGCACCCACCGTCGCCGGGCCGACGAGAACCACCGCATAGGGCTTGTTACTGGAATCCAGCTTTGCCTTGCCACTGGCGTCCACCCCATAAAGCGTGGCATCGGGTTTCACCGTATTCGCAGTAACCTCGTTGCCGCTTACCAACCATTGCAACAATAGCGGTGATGGTGTCTTGGTGAAAATTTCAAGACCTGGATTGAGGCTGTTATTTTTCCAAATCCCAGTCCAGTGACGTGTCCCTGGCTGAACCTGGACGAGTCCTTGGTCGCTGAGATCCATGGCTTTCTGGTTGATCGGCAGGGTCCCATCCGCGACGGGAACGCCGAGCGGCCCAGCCGCTAAATCCGCTTTGCCACTCGTACGCTGATCAGGTCCGGCATATTTTTGGAGCTGGGCGATGGCAATCATCATCGCCAAGCGCGCATTCGCTTGCGCATTTTGTGCGTCACTGCTTTGCCTGCTGTTGCGTAGAGAGATCGAAGACAGGCTGAGCAGCCCGACGGCGATCACCGTGAGCAGGATCATCAGCGAGAGGGTGACGATGAGTGCGAAACCTCTGGGTTTGTGGCGTGTGCGTGCTGGATCCATGGGGTTTTTAAAATGTAGCTACGTAGTGATTACGGCGGCTGATCTGGATTCTCAAGAAAAAAATGCTGCGTCACATGTCGTTCTGCAAGACTATAAGCATCGCCAACTCGTGCTCCAGCCTAAAAACTCGATCCGCGTTCGGGGGCTAGGGCGGTTGCTCCGCAAGATCTTGAAGGTTTATGATAACGGGACATTCTGAATTTGGCTAAACATTCGTATCAATGTTTATTTGAACGGCGGATTGCTTCGAAAAAACGCATTTTTGGGACAAGCTCTAGGCATCTATCAGAAACGGCTTAGTAAAAGCTAACAGTTTCGAGCCGCCATCAAGCATTGGAAATCAGTGCGGACGCTGTCTCACCTCAGTCTCTTCTTCTTCGGATTCCGGCTCTTGCCGCCGAACACCACGTCCTTGATGTCAAAGGCTTCCGGGTCGTATTCGCCGCGATACCAACCGATCTGGCCGGTGAGCGCTTCCATGTATTGAAAGACCCCGCCAAAGTCTTCCGGCGGGCAGGCCCGTGCGCCGCCGATCATTTTCGGGCCGGGCTCGTCACCGGTCTCCTTCGCTTCGATGACGACCTCGTGGATCCAGTCCTCGGCGAAGTCGTAGCGATACAACATGCGCATCGGCAGGCGTCTTTTCCCCACGTAGTCGGCCAGCGTCACCTTCAGCTCGTTTTGGAACTCTCCGCCGGGCGGCACCTGGTCTTCGAGCCCGATCGGGCCGATCACATCGGTCAGGCGTTTGCCTTTGCCGTGGCGGAATTCGTGCGGATGCTTGTTATCCCACCCCATCGCGTCCTGAATCGCGTTACTGAGTTGGAGGAAGCTGTATGACGCTGGCACCGAAAATTTCCGCCAGATCTGCGGGGTGATTTGGTAAAGGAAAACTTGGATGACAAAACGCGGTGCACTCATGCGGCCAGCGTAGGCGGAGGCGCAAGCTCTTCGCAAGACATGACTCAGGCCAGAATCCTCTTTTCGTATTACCAACCGCTTCGCCACCCGCCACAGAATGACCGGCACCCCGGTACTGAGAAATTTCGCCAACCGTCCATCGACAAGGTTCTGCGCCGCATCGCCAAAGCGCGTGAACTCCAACTCACCGACCTCCACGTCTGTTACGAAGCCGGGGGAGGCGGCATGTGGCTCGCCCGCCAGTTCGCCAAAATCAAAGTCGATGTATCATGACCTCCCTAGTCCCAGACATCCTGACCTAGAGGGAAACTTGATGACCATAGCGGGACGTATTTGAGGCGCAAATTGGTGCCGGGGTAGTGGGTTTCGGTGGCGTTGAGTTC
>JAYVNM010000083.1:0-40728 GCA_043758445.1 Akkermansiaceae bacterium
GCAAATCGCTGCGATTGAGCGAATGGTCGATGAGGACCGTGACTGTACGGATGTGCTTACCCAGGTTGTATCCGTTAGAAAAGCCCTTAAGTCCTTCGCGGAGGTGGTCATTCACCAACATACCAAGGACTGCATCGAACATGCCACCGATCCAAAGGAGGGCCAAAAAATGCTGCGGGATCTGCTCACGGTTCTGGAGAGATATGTGGAATGAAAAGGCCGCCCCGGTTTCCCGGGACAGCCTTGGAATCCTTCACAGGAACAAGATTTGCATCACAAATCCTTGGTGGATGGCGGTTCCGGCAGACGCACGGATGTATCCTTAGCTGACTTGCGCTCGAACACTTTGTAGAGCGTGGGCAGGATGAAGAGCGTGAGCAGGGTGGAGCTAACAAGACCGCCGATCACGACGGCCGCGAGCGGCTTCTGGATTTCACTGCCCGGCCCGGTGGCGAAGAGCATGGGAACCAGACCAAGCGCGGCGACGCTGGCGGTTATGAGCACGGGGCGAAGTCGCAGGACAGCTCCCTGGATGACAGCCAACTCCACAGCCATGCCTTCTCGTCGCAGTTCGTTGAAATAGCTCACCATCACCACCCCGTTCAACACGGCTACCCCGAAGAGCGCGATGAAACCGACGCTGGCACTCACGCTCAAATTGAAATCTCCGATGATTAGGGCGAGGATGCCGCCGATCATGGCGAAGGGAATATTCAGGATGATGAGGAATGCCTGTTTCATCGAATTGAACGAGCTGAACAGCATGAGGAAAATCGCCGCGATCGTGATCGGCACGACGATGGCGAAACGCTTCATGGCGCGTTGCTGGTTTTCAAATTGGCCACCCCATGTCATGATATAACCGGGTGGCAATTTCACGGCGACATCGAGCTTTTGCTTGGCCTCTTCGACAAAGCTGCCGATGTCGCGGTCGGTGACGTTGCATTCGATGACGATGCGCCGCTGGCCCATTTCCCGGCTGATTTGCGCGGGGCCTTCGGTGACATAGACTTTGGCTAACTGCCCTAGCGGAATGAGTGCGCCGGATGGAGCGGGAATCAGAATTTCGCGGATCGGCTCGACATCGTTTCTAGCAGCTTCTGGGAAACGCACGGCGAGGCCGAAAACCTTAAGGCCGTCATAGACCTTGCTGGCTTCCTTGCCGCCGATGGCAACCTCGATGATGTCCTGAACGTCGGCTACATTGATGCCGTAGCGGGCGATCTTATCGCGGTCGATTTCGATTTGCAGGTAGGCTTGGCCGCTGACTTTTTCTACATTCACGTCAGCCGCGCCGCGCACTTTGGCGAGCACTCGGGAAACGGCATCGCCCTTCTGTTTCAACACGTCGAGGTCATCACCGAAGATCTTGATGCCGATGGCGGATTTCACGCCGCTGACCAGTTCGTCCACGCGCAGGGCGATGGGTTGGGAGAAGCTGGACGCGACTCCCGGTAGATCTGCTAGGGCCACCCGCATTTTTTCTACAAGTTCATCCTTTGAATGCGTGGAGGTCCATTCCTCACGCGGTTTCAATGTCACGATCACATCGCTGACCTCGACGCCCATGGGGTCGGACGCGATGTCGGCGCGGCCCGTTTTGGAAACCACGTCGATGACTTCGGGGAACTTCTTGAGGATGGCCTCAGCCTTCGTTTGGAGCGCCAGTGATTCCGTTAGCGAGATGCTGGGAATGCGGAAGGTCTGCACCGCCACCGAGCCTTCATCAAGCGTGGGTAGGAACTCCGTGCCGATGCGCGGCACCAAAGCGAATGCCCCAATGAGTGCGAGCACGGCGGGAATGAGCACGATGGCAGGCCACCGCACGCAGGGCTTGAGCATCATGAGATAGGCGCTTTTCATCCAACGGATGTGGAAGGGATCCTTTTCGTGAACTTCCTGTTTGAGCAGGAACGTGCAGAGCATGGGCACGAAAGTGAGCGAGAGAATGAGCGAGCCTAACAGCGCGAAGGAAATCGTGAACGCGAGCGGACTGAACATTTTCCCTTCGAATCCCTGCAACGTGAAAAGCGGCAGGAAAACGAGGATGATGATGACAATGCCGAAGACAATCGGGCTGCCCACTTCCTTCGCGGCGTAGAGGATGGTCTCGACTTTGCCGGCGTGTTCGTGGCGCACGTCGTCGGTTTTCTCAGTGAGGTGTCGGTGAACGTTTTCCACCATGACGACCGCGCCATCGACCATCATGCCGATGCCGATGGCAAGACCTCCTAACGACATGAGGTTCGCGCTCAGGCCGAACCATTTCATCATAATGAAGGCGAAGAGCACCGCGAGTGGCAGGACCAGCGTGACGATGATCGCGCTGCGCACGTCGGCGAGCAGGATGATGAGGATGACGAGCACGAGGATCGCGCCTTCCTCAAGCGCCTTGGTGACGGTGTGAACCGCTTTTCCGACTAGCTCCGTGCGGTCGTAGAAGGGCACGAGTTCCACGCCTTTTGGCAGCGCCTTTTGAATGGCTGGCAGTTTCTCTTTCACCGCCTCGACGACATCGCGACCGCTCGCGCCCTTGAGCATGAGGACGATTCCGGCGACGGCTTCGCCCTTGCCGTTGGCAGTCACCGCGCCTTGACGCAGCTCCGCGCCGATTTTCACATCGGCCACGTCGCGCACATAGATCGGGGTGTGATCCTGTTTGGCGACAATGATGTTAGAGATGTCATGTTCGTCCTTCACCAGACCGATGCCGCGCACGACGTATTGCTCAGAGCCGTGCTCGATGAAATTTCCGCTGGCATTGGAATTGTTCTTCTCCAGCGCCTCGAAAACTTGGGCTAGCGTGACATGGTATGACGTGAGCCGGTCGGGATTCACGATGACTTGGAATTGTTTGGTTAGGCCGCCGAACGAATTCACATCGGTCACGCCCGGCACAGTGCGCAGGAGAGGCCGGACGATGTAGTCCTGAATCGTCCGTAACTCGGTGGCGTCGTATTTCGGATCCTGACTGACGAGGGTGTATTGGAAAACCTCGCCAAGACCACTGGTGATCGGACCGAGGCTCACTTCGACACCGGGAGGCAGGCTGCCGGTCACGCTTTGCATGCGTTCCGAGACAAGCTGGCGGGCGAAATAGTCATCCACGCCGTCTTCGAAGACGATGGTGATGGCACACAGGCCGAGCTTGGAAACCGAACGCACTTCCTCAAGGCGGGGAAGTCCGCCCATTTGGATTTCGATCGGCCGGGTGACGAGCTTTTCCACTTCCGGCGGTGACATTCCGCCCGCCGTGGCGAGCACCTGCACCTGGACGTTGGTGACATCCGGAAAGGCGTCGATGGGGATTTGCTTCACGGCCATCGCGCCGATGCCGATGAGCACGACCGTCCCGAGAATGACCAGCATACGCTGGCGGACGGAGAAATTAAGGATGGAGTTGATCATGTTAGTTATTCTTCTCCAAGTTGACCTTTAAGCATTTCGGATTTCAGGATGAAGCTCCCGTCAGTTACCACTTTCTCACCGGCTTTGACGCCTTCGAGAATCTGCACGCGCCCGGATTGCTCCAAGCCCAGCTTCACAATGCGCTTCTCAAATCGGTTGCCTTCGAGCGCGACGAATACGATCTGGTTTTCACTATCGGTTTGCAGCGCGGTGTCTGAAATGAGCAACACGTTGTCTAGCATCGTCGTGGTGATTTCCACGTCTGCGAACATGCCGGGTTTGAGCCTCCCGTCCGTATTGTCCACAGCGATGCGGACTTCCACGGTGCGCGAGTCTTCCTCGACTTGGTTGCTGATGAGCACGACCTTGCCGTGAAATTTCTCTCCCGGATAGGCCAGCGTGGCGAAGGCTGCTTCCTGAGCGAGTTTCACGGCGGCTATGTCGCGTTCCTTGACTTCGGCGATTGCCCAAAGTTGCGTCGGGTCGCTGATGGTGTAGATCGCATTGGCCTTGTCCACCAGTTCCCCAGCGGTTGCTTTGCGTTCGATAATCACACCGTCAAGCGGTGCTTTGAGTTCCAGCGGTTTGCCTAATCTTTCTGGCGATTCCACCAGAGCTACCACGTCGCCCGCAGACACGCGCTCGTTAAGGTCGAAGTTGAGCTTGGTGATTCGACCTTCTAACATGGTAGTGACTTTGGCGGTCTTGTTCAGGTTTGCGCTCACGCGGCCGGCGGCCTTGAGCGTCATGCCGAGACTACCGGTTTGCGCGGGTTCGGTTTTGAGCGTGACGTGTTCCAGATTTTCCGGGGTGAGGGTGACGATGTTTTCGTCATGCTGGGTTTCCGCGCTGGATTCGGGCTTGGCTTTAGTTGCCTCTTCCTTTTTCTCGCAACCCATCAGGGCGACAGCGAGAAAGGTAAATGGGATCAAATTTTTCATAGGAGATTTCATTAGAAATAGGTTCAATGTTGAATGCTTAATTGAGTGGGACACCGACGGCGGATTCGAGTTCCGCCTGTGCCTCATAGAGTTTTTTTAGGGTGTCGTAGTAGTCGGCCTGCATGTCGAAATAAGTGCGCTGTGCTTCCAGATAGAGCAGCAGTGGCATGCCGCCTTCGGAGTAGTTTTTCTCAGCGGCATCGAGAGCGGCCTTGAGCTTGTCGTGCAACTCGGGGGTGTTAAACGCGAGGGATTCCTTTGCGGCCGTTAGATTCACGGCTGCGGCTGTCACATCGCGCGTAATTTCGCGCCGCAACACTTCAATTTCCGCCCGCGCTTTTTCCTGTTCCGCTGCTGCAGTGGCAATTTCGCCTTCCTTGTGATCCCACAGGGGCAAGGGCAGGCTCACGCCGAAACCAATCGTTTGCTCGTCGCGAGTGTATTCGATGCTTGGTCCGATTTTGAAATCCGGCAGTTGTGATTTGCGGATGGATTCAACGCTTATCCCGGCTTTCTGAGCTTCGGCTACTTTGACCTTGATCGCCGGGTTTTGCGCCAGCGCTTTTCTCAGCAACGCGGCTTCGTCGGGTAGGGTGGCATAGTGGTCTGGATTCCCCGCGATTGTTAGAGAAGCGGAGGGAGTCCTACCCATCAATGCATTGAGCGCCACGCGAGCGACGTCCTGTTGTGCTTGTGCATCGCGCAAGGCTTTTTGCGCTGTGACCACCTCCACTTCGGCCTTCGTCGCCTCAAAGTCCGGGGCAAAACCGCCTTCGACTTTCTTTATTGCGGCATCCACAAACGTCTTAGCTAGGGCCAGACGTTCTTCGCGCAAAGTCACGGCTTCGCGCGAAGCGAGCATGGTGAAATAAACGCGGCGCACTTGGATCGCGAGTTGCCAACGGAAGCCTGCTAGCGCGAGTTGATTGATTGCGACGCTCTTCTCGGCGACGGCGCTGCGTAACTCACGCTTGCCCGGCCACTCGATGGTTTGTTCCAAGCCGAAGTCGCCATGGAATTGACCGCCAACCGGGTTGCCCACCCTTTTGATTCCGGGGCCAACGGAAATTTCAGGATTCAGCCTAGCTCTAGCAGTGGTCACCTCGCCCCGTGCGGCGGCGATTTCAGCCGTCAACACGCGGATTTCGACATTACCTTTTAGGGCTGTTTGAATCGCTGTGTCTAATGTTAGCGGGCCAGAATCGGGAGCATCGCCACGAATGGCAACTTCCTGACGAATAAGTGTTAGACCACGGCAATGCGTCAATTCGGGGTTGGATTGGCACGCAATCATGGTAAGAAATGGAGAAATGAAAAGAAAACGATGATAGTACATAATAATGAAAATAGTTAGAATTCGAGCAGTCCCAATAGCATGAGCCCGAGTGGGCTATGCGGGGATAACGGACAGCCATTCGTTAGAACGGCCACGGCTCCGGACATCGGAGCGCTTTACCAATTTATATGATTGGCGGCTTATCGAGCGCTAACACCGGGGCTTCCGGCGGGTGCTCGTTAGCGACTATTCCCCATGTGGAGAGATGCGATGGGGGAAATAAACCGGAGCCGGAAGTTTGCGCCGATAACCAGACAGCCGGGGCACAGCATTGGCATTCACCATGGTGGTGAAGATGATCGTGCTGAGACGGCGGGCATTTTGGTCCGTGAAAATTTTCCGCCTGATCATCGCTTAAGCAGCAAGCCGTCGCGTGTGTGGCATCGGTTGAGCAAAGATCAACTTGCATCGCGGACCCACGGATTCCCAGACCCAGAAACAGGGCGACTAGGAAAAGCGCTTGGACCAGACGAAGCATCGGGCGAAAAGAAGCCTACGCGGCAGGGTACTGCAAGGGAAATATTTGAGATAGACTAACAGGAAATATTAAAGCTCCTTGATCCAGAGGTTCGCGAAGTCGATGGATGCGCCGTGGTGTTGGAGGGCGATTTTTCCTGTGGCGGGGACGTTGGGGAGCTGGGCGTTGTCGATGACGAGGTGGCCGTTGAGGAGGACGCTGAGGCGGTCGCCTTTGAGGGTGATCATGGTGCGGTTCCACTCGCCGAGGGGCTTGTCGGCTTTCATTTTGGGGGTGACGGCGGCGCGGACTTCGGGCGGGAGTTTTTTGTCGTTGCGGTAGCCGTAAACTTCGCCGGAGCCGACGGGCCAGTTCCAGAGGTTGACTTGGCTTTTGTCGTTGCCGCGGAGGTAGATGCCACTGTCGAGTTCTTGGACCTCGACCATTTCCGGCCTGCCGTCGGCGTCAGTCCGGGGGTTGCCATCGGGGGCGATGATGGGGCGTTTCATGAGCGGTCCGTCGCCATTCCAGCGCCAGTCGCAGACGAGGGTGAAGTCGCCATATTCCTTATCTGTCCAAAGGTGGCCAGCGGACTTGGCGGTGCCGTGGTGTTTGATGATGCCATTGATGGCGGTCCAGCTTGTGTCGCCGGGGTTTTCGGGTTTCCAGCCGCTGAGGGATGGGGGGGTGGGGAGGGGGGTGTAGCCGGTGGCTGTCAAGCGGGGGAAGTTAGCCTTGGGCGGCGTCTCGGTGATGAGGAGGTGGCGGAAGGCGACGTGATCGCCGTGACCGCAGAGGCAGAGGTGGCCGGAGCGGCGCTTGGCACCGGTGTGTTTTGGGAAGTCGAGGTTGAGCTTGTCGAGATTTGCAGTGAGGACTTCTTGGCCGTTGACCTCGACGCGGATGTCTGGGCCATCCACGGTGATGCGCTCGCGGTTCCACTCGCCGGTGGGTTTCAAGGCGCCTTGCTTGGCGGGGACGAGGGTGTAGAGGGAGCCGTGGAATTGATAGGGCTTGAGGTCTTTGTATTGGGGGGCGGTGCTGTCGAGGATCTGGACTTCCATGCCGACGTAGGCGGCGTCGCCCGCGCCGGGGTAGTGGATGCCGAGGCCGTTGTTCGCGCCGGGGGTGAGGAGGAATTCGAAGTCGAGGATGTAGTTTGCAAAGGTGTCGTCGGTGGTGAGGTTCTCGCCGGTGGGGGTGCAGACGATGGTGCCATTTTCCACGGCGTAGCCTGGGCCATGCCAGCCGGTGAGGTCCGTGCCATTGAAGAGCTCGCGGGAGGTCAAAATGGGCGCGGGCTCTCCGGCATAGGCGTAGGCGGGGGCGAGGAGGGCGAGGGTGGAGAGGATGAGGAGGGGGGATTTCATGGGCGGAGATCAGAGGTCGATGGTTTTGCCGGTGCGGAAGCTTTCGTCGGCGGCGGCGACGATGCGCATGGAGGAGAGGGCGTCTTGGAGGTGGGCGGTGAGGTCGAGATGCTCGGTGATGGCTTTGAGGAAATAGGCTTGTTCGCGGTGGCACAGCGCGTCGTGATCCGGTTGGTCATCGAGGCGGATGGTTTCATCGGCGCGGGCGAAGGTGCCATCCGGGGTGAGGGCGGAGTGATGGAGGCGCAGGGCTTGGGTCTGGGTGTGGGCATCGACATGGGCGCTCTGACCTGCGGCAGCGGCATTTTCCGCGACGATGGAGACGCAGCCAAGTGGGCCGACGACGTCTTTGACGAAGAACGCGACCTCGCTCATCATCGGTCCCCAGCCGGCCTCATACCAGCCGACGGAACCATCGTCGAAGGTGACGTGGAGGGCACCGTAGTTGATTTTTCCCGCGGGGAGCTCGTCGCTGAGCCTAGCGCCGATGCCGGAGACGCGGATGGGTTTCGCGCGGGTCATTTGGCACATGACATCGACGTAGTGGACGCCGCAATCGACGATGGGGGAAATGGAGGACATCAGGTTCTTGTGAGTCAGCCAGTTCGCGCCGGAGGATTGCTGGTTGAGATTCATGCGCATGACCAGAGGCTTGCCGAGGGCGTGGGACATCTCGATGAAGCGGATCCAGCTCGGGTGGTGGCGGAGGATGTAGCCGATGACGAGCTGGCGGTGGGCGGAGCTGGCAGCGGCGACGATACGCTCGGCCTGGGCTACGGTCTCGGCCAGCGGCTTTTCCATGAACACGTGGCAGCCAGCCTCGAAGGCGGCGATGGCATACTCGGCGTGGGTGTCCGGGTAGGTGGAAATGGCAACGGCGTCCGGCTGGGTCTGGCGCAGGGCCTCATGGAAATCGGCGAATTCCGGGTAGCCGCCGCCGAGCTCGGCATTGAGGGTGGCGCGGGATGCGGGGGAACGGGTGACGAGGCCGCATATTTCGAAACCGGCGAGGTGATGGTAGGCAAGGGCGTGTGAGCGGCCCATGTGGCCGGCTCCCACGCAGAGGACGCGGATGGATTTCATGAAATGGTGAGGGAACTAAAGGACGTGGGCGGAACGCGAATGGGCCGCAGGATGTTTCAATTGTTCATGCCCCAATCCGGGACCGCGATATAATAATGCCTTCGGAGTGCCCCGACATGTCGGAGCTTTTCACTGGCCGACATGTCGGCCTGTGTGAAAGCGGAGACATGTCTCCGCACTCCGAAGCTGACATTAGTGGACCTCGGTGAATGATAGACCAAGGTCGTTTTCCAGCTTGGTGATTTTCGGGCGTTCGCGCGGTTCGATGATGGCGATAGAGATGCCTTTTTTCCCGGCGCGGGCAGTTCTGCCGCTGCGGTGGGTGTAGTATTCCGTTTGCTCGGGAAGCTGGTGGTGAATGACGAAGGAGAGCCCCTCGACGTCGATCCCGCGGGCGGCGACGTCGGTGGCGATGAGGAATTGGGTGCGCTCCTTTTTGAAGGAACGCATGACGGTGTCGCGCTCTTTTTGGGTGAGGTCGCCTTGCAGGACATCGACGGGAAAGCCACGCACGGTGAGTTGTTTACCGAGCACGATGGCACCGGCCTTGGTGCGGCAGAAGATGACGCCGCGGTTTTCTTGCTGGCGCTTGAGGAAGGCGGCGATGAACGCGCTTTTCTCGTCGCGGCTGCAAATGGTGAACTGGTGGTCGATGTCGCGGTTGACGACGTGGGCTTTGTCGATTTTGAGGAGATGGGGTTTGCCGGACATGCAGTCCTTGATGAGGCCGTGGATGGCATCCGGGATGGTGGCGGAAAATAGCCAGGTGCTGCGCCGGGCGCGGGTCAGGCCGAAGATTTTCACCAACTCCTTCTTGAAGCCCATGCTCAACATTTCGTCCGCTTCGTCTAACACAAGGTGCTTCACGCCGACGAGGGTGAGGGCCTTTTTGTGGACGAGGTCGATGAGTCTGCCGGGCGTGGCGACGACGATGTGGGTGGGCCGTTGCAGGGCGGCGACTTGGCGGTCGAAGTTGTCACCGCCGCAGAGCACCTCGACGAAGATTTTTTCGGAAAACTTGGTGTAGCGGAAAAGTTGCTTGCCGATCTGCTTGGCGAGTTCCCGCGTAGGGGCGACGATGAGGCCTTGGATTTCCGGGGATTTCGGGTTCACCTTCATCAGCAGCGGCAGACCGAAGGCGGCGGTCTTGCCAGTGCCGGTCTGGGCTTGGGCGATGAGGTCGCCGCCGTTTTCTAGCAGGAATGGGATCGCCTTGTCCTGGATTTCCGTGGGGTGGATGATGCCGAGTTCGTGCAGACCCTGCATTAGGTTGGCCGGGATTCCGAGTTCTTTGAAGGTTTTCAAGGTGGTGGGAGGTGAATGAACGCACCTTGCCTGCCGGAATGTGGAATGACGAGTCGGGAAATTTCAGCGCGCGTCACAGCCACAATTTCAGAATGTATAACAGCACCGTGGTGGTGAACATGCTGAACAGGGTGGTGTAATAGACCGCTGAGGTGGAAAACGAAACGTCGCCACCGAACTCATGGGCGAGCATCGCGGTATTCACGGCAGTGGGGGCGGCGGCAGCGAGGATGAGCGATGCGGAGGTGTCTTTGGAAAAACCCATGAGGATGGCGAGTGGCAGCGCTAGCAATGGGGAAAGCACGAGCCGCAAGGCGACGGCCGACCACATGGGGGCGTGGAATGGTGCGGGTTTAGTTTGGGACATTTGCACGCCTAAGGTGACTAGGGCGAAACCGATGAGACTGGATTGCAAGAGGTCGAGCGGTTGCCAGAGCCAGATCACGTGTTTGACGGGAATGGCGAACAGGTTGCACAGCACGGCGGCGAGCATGGCGTAGATCGTCGGTTGGCGGAGAACCTTAGCAAGCGCCTTGCGATGCGAGCCGGGACTATCTCCATGCGCTTGGGCGAGGAAGAGGCCGACCGTGTAGGTGGCGATGTTCACGGTCGCCAAGACGTAGATTTGCACGGCTGCGGCCTTGTGCCCGAAGGCGAGGGTCACGAGCGGCAGTCCGTAGTTGCCGCAGTTGTAAAACATCGTCGCGAGCGAGAGCGACTGGCGTTGCCGACCGGGCATCTTGAAAATCCGCGCGGCGACGGCACTACCCACGCCCATCAGCCCGATCATGCCCAGCGTGAAGCCGACAATTTTCAGCGCCTCGGGTCCGGCAAGCTCGGTGTCCAGCACATGCGTAAAAATGAAAGCTGGCACCATCAGATAGATGTTCAGCTTCACCAGACTCTCCAAATGGAGATGGAATTTCCGGTCCATCAACCAGCCCATGCCAACGATCAGGAAGATCGGGGCGCAGACGTTGAGGAAGAGATCGAAGAACACGGACGCCAGTGATCAACCATGCAAGTCCTGCGGATGTCAATCCGCTGAAGTGCCGCGCCGCGTCAGCCGCCGACTGCGGACCGAGGTGGTGAACCTGGCGAGGAAACGGAGAAACGAGGAGAGCGGAACAGAGTTTCCGCGGGTTTAGGCTAAACAACCGATTCTGAGAGCGCCGCTAACCGTGTCATTCGCGTCCCTGTAAACTCATCCGAGTGCGGAAAATAACATCTCTAACAATTGGCTGCCATATTGAGGATTCATATGGGTAAAATCATCATCTGGCTGAGCCTCGCTGAAACCACTCGTCATACGTACCGCACCATTGAGATATTCCGCTCTGGTAAAGCATTTCTCGGTCAAGGTCGCCCGAGGTTGAGCCAGATAAAATCCTTGATTGTGAGAAATTGTCCGCACTAACTCCGCCTCAATCGAATCTAAAACCGACAATTCAAGCGGCCCCATCATGCGGTGAAACGCATCACACTCATGGCGGCTCACCATCCCAAGGAGTGTTTCACAAAAACATGCATGCGGGGAGAAATAGACGGGAAGCTGCGAAACTTTCCGGATTTGTCTAATCAAATGTCCAGCAAGTCCTGTCTCGAGACGATGAGAAATCACCCGGTTTCTTAGCGCCGAAGAAAAGTGCTGTCGAGTTCTAGAACTGGATTCCTCGATCCGCAGCAAATCGAGTATGGCCAAGCTCATTGGAAAGAGCCCATGAACAAAAATCGCATCATAATGATGAAGAACCACCTCTGGAGGGTCCACTTCGGAAGTGATAGTGAAACTATGTATTACATGGGGTTCAGTCGTCACCAATCGCCCCTCACGCGCGACTACACGACCTATTCCGTTGCCGCCGGCACCGAAAAAAGTGAGATTTACCGACGGATACCGCTCCGCCAAACCGCTCACCCACGCCACTTTCAGCGAGGCTAGATGGGAATCACCGATTACACAGATTCGCTTCATGGCTAATTTGTTCTGGCAAAAGCCTCCATCAGAACGTCTTCGCACACCAAATCATTTTGCGCGCGTATTGCGAGGAGGGCGGAATCAATCACGGGGCGAGGAGTTGAGGTAGCATGCTGAGCCATTGACTCAGGATGGGAAGTAGAGAGGCAATTGAAGAAGTTGCTCATCACAAAAGAGACTCCTTCCGGGGTCACACTCCGCAGGTTTGGTTCATAAAATCTTCCTCGAAATGCCGGAGCTGTAATCATTTCGTAGGAGGGAAAATAATCCACCGTGTCAGCTTTCGCAAGGTCGCCCGCTACGGCGCGCAATACCGACTTAGAGTATGTGGTGGCCGTCAACACGTGCTCGCCAGAGGCCGTCGCCGTGAGCGGCACGGGCGAAACAGTAAACAAAAACCGGAGCGATGGATTCAAGCCAAGGCTTATTGCCATAACCCTCTGCATACTCTTGTATATTTCACTGTAATCGTAATTCTTAAAAACATGCTCCGAAGGGTCAAACTCACCTGCTAACGTGCCTGGACACATGGGATAGACAAAGCCTCCGCTCTTATTACACCAAGCTTCAGTAAGTCCGAACGTAAACACAAATACGTCCGACGCTTTAATCACCCGTATAATCGACCGCAGCGTAGTCGCCCGGGAAGCAAATAGCTCTTCTTTGTCCCGAAATCCATTGGGTTCAATTGCTGGCCGAAACGGGTCGTAGTACCTTCCGTCCTTGGTGAAGACCTCATCGGGCGGGTTTGAGACGCCTCGGGCCCAACACACCCATTGCTCGAGCATCGCAGCCGTATAAATATTTCCTGTCCGGAAGGAGAAAACGCCGTAGCCAAATTCCTTCTGTACTTCAGCAGGAAGTCCTAGCGGCGGAGGTTCACCATTGAACCATTGAAAACCGCTGGCCTGTAGGGCATTGCTGATGTGTTGAGCAAAACAGGAGCCTGCGGTAGAAATTTTCTCCGTAGGCAAAAGCGGGAATTTTGGCCGCCACAAATTGGCGATTTCCGGCGACTCACGCTCAACCACACCCGTCTTCCAGAATGCTTCGCAAGGGAGATTTAAATAGGGATTTTCCATCAATCGGACTGCTAGGAATTTGCTTTTTGCGGGAGACTCCTGAAACAGGGCGATATTTCGGCAAGAAAAATCCCCAAGCCACCCCGAGATCTGGCGAGGGTCGGTGATTCCACAACAATTTCCATGTGCCGTGAGCGTAGTTTTCCGAACCGCTTTGCCAAGAAAAAAAGGCGAGCAGACGGATGACCGCACCGGTAACGTCGGCGCGACGACCGCCACCCGCACCAGATGCACCAAGCGCGCGAACTCATCGAAATCCTCAACAAATCCACGCCCACGGGAA
Source organism: Akkermansiaceae bacterium (assembly GCA_043758445.1). Classification (GTDB taxonomy): domain Bacteria; phylum Verrucomicrobiota; class Verrucomicrobiia; order Verrucomicrobiales; family Akkermansiaceae; genus Luteolibacter. The sequence goes on from JAYVNM010000083.1 coordinate 13,244, forward strand.
TGCCATCCGCTGCGATGGGAATGCAATCCACTTCAGGTGGTTCTGGGGACTGGTTCCTCACTACCTGGCCTTCCGAATCGGCACGACGATTTCTTTGCTCGGATTCCTCGGTGCCGTCATTGCGTCATGCTACTTTCTCTTCCGCTGAAAAAGTCCCACGGCGGCAGCGGCGCTTCATTTTTAACTCGCGGTGACGAGTCGGGAGACTTCGATGCCTAGCAGGCAGACATCATCATCGAAGTGCTGGCCATCGGAAAAGGCGAGGACGCTGGAGAGGATGCCGTCGAGCAGGTTTTCCAGGGGCGCGGTGGCATGGCTGCCGATGATTTCCATGAGGCGGTTTTCGAAAAACGGCTCACCGCTCTGGTTCTCTGCTTCGAGGACGCCGTCGGTGAACAGGATCATGCGGTCGATTTCCGCGAGGTCTAACTGGTTACTTGGATAGACCGCGCCGCGGATCAGGCCGAGGCCGGGGCCTTTTTCCGCGCGTTCGCAGGCGATTTGCCGGATGCCGTTAGGGCCGGTGACGATGGGGCCGGGGTGGCCCGCGCAGGAGTATTTGAAAGTGCCAGCGGTGAGGTCGATGACGCCGAAGAAGGCGGTGGCGAACATGGTGGTGCGCGAGCGCTCGAGAATGGCGGCGAGGCCGTCGTTGAGGCCCTGGAGGAAGGTGCCGGGTTCTTGCGTCTGGGCACGTTGCTTTTCTAGCAGCCCGCGCAGCATCGCGACGATCAAGGCGGAGCGGACGCCGTGGCCCATCACATCGCAGATCAAGACACCGAAGCAGTCCTCGCTAATTTTCATGACCTCGAAGAAGTCCCCGGCGAGGCCGGAAATGGGGATGTAGCGGGCACCGAAGGCGAGGTGGCGGAGGTGGGTGGCGGTAGAGGCGGGGAAGCCCTCGACGGCGAGGGCTTGCTGGATTTCTCGGGCCAGCATGAGTTCCTCCTCGTAGGCTTCGTTCTGCTGTTGGAGTTGGTTGGCGAGGTCGGTGGCCTCGCGCTCGGCCTTGACTAATTTGGTGACATCGCTGGAGACGCCGAAGGTGCCCTTGATTCCGCCCTGACGGTCGCGCCACGGGAATTTGGAGGTGATGACCCAAGTTTCCTCACCATGGCGGCGGGTTTCACGTTCGAGTTTGTCGATGATGGCCTCGCCGGATTCGATAATCCGCCGCTCATCCGCAGCGGCGGGTTGCCAGTGGTCGGGATCGAAGAAATCGCGGTCGTGTTTGCCGGTTAGTTCCGAGCCCTTGGAGCAGCCCATCCACAGCGCCATGCGTTGGTTGGCCATGGTGATTTTAGAATCGAGATCTTTGAAATAAATTTGCAGTGGGACGTGGTCGATCAATTGGCGGAGGAGGAAGCGCTCTTCCTCGATCTGAGCCTCGGCGGCTTTGCGGAGGCTGATGTTAATCATCGATCCGGCGATGCGGGTGGCCTTGCCCTCGCGACTACGGACGATGGTGCCGCGGATGCGCAGCCAGCGCCAGTCGCCGCCACCGGTGCGGACGCGGGCGTCCACGGCGAGGGTCTCCGGGCCGCCGTCTTGGAGGGCGTTTTTCACGGCGCGCTCGAAGGCGGGCAGTTCCTCGGGGTGGATTTGCGGGAAGGGCGGGAGAAACAGGTGGGGCGCATGGTCTTTGCCGCATTCCAGAAATTCCAAGATGCGACGCGAGTAGAAGATTTCCCGTTGGCTGGTCTGCCAGTCCCAGATGCCTTCGTTGGAGGCCCGCAGTGCGAGTTCGAGGCGTTCGAGTTTGAGGCTGTTGCGTTGCTCCACTAGCTCCGGATCTTCATTCATTGCTTTAGTAGGCTAACGTCCCCGCCCGGGATCGCAACCCGATTTCACGGGGATGTCATGGGTTGCTCACTTCACATGCAATACGCCGCGCATGACGAGGTGGTGACCGGGGAAAGAACAAATGAACGGGTAGTCACCGGGGGTGGCGAAGGTCACGTCGATGGCCTGTTCACCGCCGTTGTCGAGCATTTTGGTATGGGCGATGATGTCCGGAGTCTCGGGGATGAAGCCAACATCGAAGCCCTTGGCACCGAGCGTTAGAGCGAGGTTGCCGACGGTATCTGCCGTGCCGGGTTTCACGATCACAAAGTTGTGGGGCATGAAATCCATGTTGGCGAAGGTGATGTGATTTTTCTTGCCGGCCTTGAGGGTGAGTTCCTTCACATCGAAGGACATGTGCTCTTGGATGGTGGCGATGCGAATTTCCGTTAGGTCCGCACGGTCGGCGATGATGCCGGATTTTTTCGCGGCGGCTCCGGCAACTTCCGCGATGACTCCGCCGTGCTGGGTGGCGGCGTCGGTGCTCCAGAAGTGCTTGATGGTGGCGGCGGCGATGCGGGCTTGGGGTTCTGGGGATTTCAACAACTGGCCCATCAGTTCCTCATTGTGAGAGTTGTGTTGTTGCTCGATCCAGAGTGCTTCAAGCAGCGGGTGGGCGTCCTCTTTTTTGTTCGGATTAAATTGTTTCAGCCACTGCTGAGTGGCGGCGACCACTTCTTTCGAATCGCGCCCGCTCAGCTCGATGTGGGTGCGGTGGCGGATGCCGTCGATGGGGGATTTTAAATTTTCCAACAGCGCGGGAATTGGCTGGCCAGCGATGGCGACGGGTTTCTGCAAAGGCCGTCCGGTGGCGGTGATGCGATAGATCCGGCCATGGGTGTGGTCGCGGTTTGGGTCGCGGACGTTGTGCTGCATGTGGCCGATGATGACGTTCTGCCAATCGCTCACGTAAAGTGCGCCGTCGGTGCCGAAGACCGCGCCAGAGGGACGGAAGTTCTTGTCGCCGCTCATGAGCAAGCCGCGGGATTTCTCCTCCGTCTTGGTGCCGTCGGCATTGAGCGTGGTGACGGTGAGTTCGTCGCCATCGGGTTCGCCCCAGACCTCGCCATTATCGGGGTTGCGAGTCAGGTGGTATTGTTTCACGCCGAGGAAACCGATGACGTTGCAGATGAGGAAATCGCCCTGCACGGCCTCCGGGAAATTCGCGCTGGAAACGATGGTGCTGGCGGTGACGGGACGGACTTCCTTTTTCAGTAGCTCGTGCATTTTGAAACCGTTGCCCTCGGGACGGACTTGGAAGGCGCGGCCGCTGGTGCCGTCGGTGGCGTATTGATAGCCCCAGTAGTCGAAGGCCGTGCCGTGTGAGTTCGGCGAATTTGGCGCGTGCATGGTGATGGTGAAACGGCGCGGGTCGAAGCGGTACATCCCGGCCACTGAGCTTTGCAGGGAGGGGCCCCAGGGGTGCTCGTAGTTGTGTTGCATGAAGACGCCGCTCTGCCAGTAGATGCCGCCGTCAGGTCCATAGATGAGGTTGTTAGCACCATGGTGGGTATCGGCGGTGTCGAGTCCCTGAAGGAGGATGGTTCGGACGTCGGCCTTGTCGTCGCCGTCGGTGTCCTTGAGGAAAATGAGCTCGGACATGCAGGTGACGATGACGCCGCCATTCCAGAACTCGAAGCCGAGGGGGTTCTGGACCTTCGCGAATTCCGTGACGCGGTCTGCGATGCCGTCGTTGTTGTCATCATGGAAAATGAGCAGGGCGTCGTTCATTTTCTTGAGCGGCTCCCATTTCGGATAGGTGGGCCAGACGGCGGCCCAGATGCGGCCCTTGGGGTCCACTTGCATTTGCACCGGGTTGGCGAGTTCCGGGAAGCGTTTTTCGTCGGCGAAGAGGTTCACCTTGTAGCCCTTGGCGACGGCCATGTGTTGGATGGCTTCTTGGCCGCCGAGGTAGGTCAGGCTGCCTTCTTTGACGGCACTGGAACTCTTGCTGCCACCGCCGACGTTGGAAATGACGGGGACGGGGGCGGGCACCTTGCTGTCATCGGGCCGCTTGTTCTGGCCTAGGGCGCGTGCCCAGATGACTTCGTCGCGGTTGGCGGTCATCACGTCGAGCATGGACAATTCATGTTTGAGAACTTCGGCATTATCCTGCTCTTTGACGAATTTGAGGACGGAACGGCTGCCCCACACATCGTTGCCATCGGAGGCCCGGTAGCGGTTGTGCCAATGCAGATCCTTGTCGAGCACGGCTTGGCGCAGTGGCTCCAAGGAGGGCGAGGCGCTGATTGGCTTACGGAACAAGGCGCTGGCGATGACCTCGGCGAGCTGGCGGTTGCCTTCTTCAGTTAGGTGGACGCCATTGATGGTGAGCGGGGTGCTGGATTTTTTAAAAAGCGCCAGCGAGGGATGGAACAGGTCCACGTAGGTGACTCCAGCTTCCTTGGCCGCAGCCTCCGTGGCCAGGGTGTAGGCTTCGAGTTGGGCGTTATGGGCCTTGCCGTCCGGGACGTTGGGGTTGTGGGTGTCTTCATGTGCGATGGGGCTGAATAGCACGATGCGGGGAAATGCGGCGCTGCCGTTGGCCTTCGAGCCACGGGTTTTTTTCACGAAGGCCACGAGTTTCTTGCGAAAATCATCGGCCTTGGCCACACCGTCATACGACTCGTTGTAGCCGAAGAAGCCGAAGACCACACCGGCCTGCACATGCTGGAGGTAATCGGTTATCGAGGTCCAGCCGCTGCTGCGGGGGAAGGAATCGGGGCGGTCGCCGCTGACGCTCATGTTTCGGAAGCGGACCTGTTGGGTGGTTAATTGGCTTTGGAGCAGGGTTTCCATCCAGCCGTCATGTTGCATCCGGTCGGGCAGGCCATTGCCGAGGATGGCAACGACTTCGCCTTTTTTGAATGCGAAGGGCAGGGGATCGCGGTAGTCGGCAGGGATCTCGGCAAGGGCGGGTTCCTTGGCGGGGGCGGGGCCATTTTTTGCCGCTTTCTTGGCCTCTGCTTTGATCGGAGCTGCCGGGGCGGCAGGGGCGGTTGAGGCTGGTGCCGCAGCAGGAGCAGCGGCGGGCTTGTCGGCGGGCTTGTCGGCGGTTTTCCCGGTGTTGTTGTTCGCTGGGATCGGGCTGTCGTAACCGACATACATTTCCGGTTTCACGCCCTTGGCGTTCGCGGCTTGGCCGAAAGTGTTAGGCTGATAGCGGCCGACGAGATCGACTTTTAGGTCTGGTTTGATGGCGGTTTCCATGCCGAGCGCCCAGAAGCAGCCGTTCACTAACAGACGGCGGTAGCCCTCGTTGGTGATGTCCTCGGACGCGCCGTAGAGCGTGGTGAAAACGCGGCCAGTCTTGCCGTTCGCCGCCTTGTAGGTGCGGGTCCACTCAGATGGCATCGGGGTCTTGGTGGCATCGGGCGGGGAGTCTGCGGTCATGCCATTGAGCGGTTGGGCCATGGTTAGGATCTCGCCGTCCGTGGGCTTGCCGACATAAGCGCCGGCATGGACCCAAACGTTTTTCACGCCGCGCAGGATGGGATTAGCCTGCTGGGTGGCCACCGGCGTGATGAGCGTGCTTTGCTCGTGGTTCGTGCCGTAGTGGCCGACCCATGTTTGCCCGAGCACCTGATGGCCGAAACCGTTCTCGTAGCCGCCGACCGTGCTGTCATAGGAGTATTTCGCGAAGGGATCCTGCTTGGTGGTCTTGAAGGCATGGGTTGCGGTGCGCAGGCCGACGACCGGTCCGCCGCGATTGAGATAGGCGTCCAGATGTTTCATCTGGTCCGCCGGGAAGGCTTGAAAGCGTAGGAATACCACCGCGAGGTCGGCGGTTTCGAGGGCCTCCAAACCAGGCATGTTCGAGTTGCCAGCGGTGATTTCGCCCGTGGCTGGGTCGATATTGAACAGCACGGTGCATTTGAAACCGAGATTCTTGGCCAACAGGCGGGCCATCGCTGGCAGGGTTTCCTCAGACCGATATTCGTGGTCACCGGCCAGAAAGACGATGTGCTTGCCCTTGCCTGGGCCGGAGGTGCCTTCATAGACGAGCGGTGCGGCGTTGGCAAAGACGGCGAGCGCGAGGAGCGCGAGGAGGATTTTTTTCATCGCCGCCCTTTACGAGGTGTAGGGAGTAAATATTTCTATCAAATTTTCACCTGCCGGACTAACAGTAGGCGGAGGCCGTTCAGACAGACGAGGACGGTGCTGCCTTCATGGCCAACCACGCCGAGCGGCAGAGCCAGCGAAAAACCGAGCGCGGCGCAGATCAAAACGACGATGACGGCGCTAGCAAAAATAAGATTCTGGCGGAGCACTCGCCTTGCTCGTCGGGCGTGATTGAGTAATAGCGGGATGTTTTCTAGGCGGTCGCCCATCAGGACGATGTCAGCGGTTTCCATTGCGACGTCGGTGCCTGCCGCACCCATGGCGACGCCGATGTCGGCCATGGCGAGGGCGGGGGCGTCGTTCACGCCGTCGCCGATCATCATGACGGTGCCCTTGTTTTTTAACTCGCGGATGACCCTGAGCTTGTCCTCGGGAAGGAGTTCCGCGTGGACTTCATCGACTGCGGCCTCACGGGCGATGGCATCGGCGACGAGGCGATGGTCACCAGTGAGCATGACCACTTTTTTCACGCCGAGGCGGTGCAACTCTGCGGCGAGTTGGCGGGCGGCGGGGCGGATGGTATCGGCCATCACAAGCACGGCCAGCGCGGTGACGGCATCGCCAGAGCGGCGGCCGAGCCAGACGCAGGTTTTGCCCAACGCTTGGAGCGGTTGGGAAATGGCGGCCAATTCCGTTAGGCCTATGGCATTGAGCTCGCGGAACAGGCGTTCGCTGCCAATCAGATAGCGCGTAGCTTCGATCGTGGCTTCTGCACCTTTTCCGGCGGTGGATTGGAAATCCGAGGCGACGGGCAGAGTAAGGCCGAGATGGGTCGCGCTCTGGACAATGGCATGGGCGAGCGGGTGCTCGGATTTTGCCTCCAGCGCGGCAGCGGTGCAGAGTAGGGAAATGACCGAGGCGGGCAGGGGACCGGCGCTTGCATGAATGCCATCCGGGGTTACGATTTCCGTTAGGGAAGGCTTGCCGACCGTTAGAGTGCCGGTTTTATCAATGGCGACGATGTCGATTTGCGCTGCGCGTTCGAGGTGGGAGCCGCCCTTGATCAGGATGCCCCGGCGGGCGGCACCACCGATGGCGGAGAGCACGGTGGCGGGAGTGCTGATGACTAGAGCACAGGGTGAGGCGACGACCATGATCGTCATGGCCCGATAGAACGCGGTGGTAAAGGTTTCCCCCCAGAATAGGAAGGGGACTAGAAACACGCCGATGGTGAAGAGGATGACGCCCATCGCGTAAAATTGCTCGGCGGTTTCGAGGAAGCGCTGGGTTTTGGATTTTTCCGCTTGGGCCTCGGCGACGAGCTTGACCATGCGGGCGATGGCGGAGTCTTCGGAACGCTTGGTCACGCGCAGTTCGATGCCGCCGCTTTGATTGAGCGTACCGGCGAAGAGCGAGCTGCCGAGGGATTTGACAACAGGCATTGACTCGCCTGTTAGTGAGGACTCGTCAACATGAGTGCCGCCCTCCGCGATCACCCCGTCCACCGGGATTTGCTCGCCAGGGCGGACGATCACAATGTCGCCGATGGCCAACTCTTCGACTGGGATTTTTGCCGTGCCGTCAGTGCGTTTCACGAGTGCTTCCTTGGGCCGCAGGGTGAGCAGGGATTCGATGGCCTTTTGCGTCCGCTCCATGGCGTGGCGTTGCAGGACGTTGGAAAAACTGAAGAGAAACAACAACAACGCGCCCTCGAAGGGGGCGCGGATGAGTGCTGCCCCCAGTGCCGCTAGAACCATCAACACGTCCACGTCCAGCACCCGTTCGCGCAGTGAGGCGATGGCCGCGCGCACGCCCTGTTGACCGGTGAAAACATAGGCTCCTAGATAGAGAGTGCATGTGGTGATCCTGAGGCCCGAGGTTTTTTCCACGAACAGCGCGGCGCATAGAAAGGCCAGTCCGAGGCCGCAGGAAATTTCCTCATTGAGTTCCCCCGCGCGGATTTTTTCCGATAGCGGTCGGCGGTCCGTTTCATGCGCGATTTCTAACGGGCGGATGTCCGCTCCGGTCGTCCGCAGTTGGTCGAGGACGCTTGATTCTTGGGCTATCGCGGAGTCGAAAGTGACGGACAGCACTTTTCCGAGGTAGGTGGCGGAGGCATGGCGGACGCCGGGGATTTTCGCCACCTTTTTTTCCAACTTCAACGCGCAGGCCTCGCAGGCGCTGCCATGCAGTCGGAAGATCGATTTCTCTATGACAGCGGAAACCTGACCGCGGTGCTCGCGGACCAAGTCGCGGACCTCGTTCTCAGTTAGGTGTTGCGGGTCGAAGTCGATTTCCACCCGGGCATTCACCAGATCCGGCCTGACCTTGAGGATGCCGGTGTGGGCCGCTAGGTCATGGTTAGGGGCGTCCGGGATGGCGTCATCTGATGGTGCTTGGTTCATGTGGGGAAAATGAAAGGCCGGGCAGTTGGCGAGCGGCTATTTCGCGCTAAGACTGGGATCAAGGCTGGTGGAGATATTGCCAGATGGCGTCGAACTGACGAGGAGACACCAGTTGGCGTCTTTGAATCCTTCATCCCAATCCGCAGTGCCTACGACTTCGTTGAGCAGCGGGAAGGCACAATCGTCGAGTTCCATGATGACACCTTGGAGCGCGGGCAGGCCGGGTTCGATCTCGATCAGGAGGAGGTTCACCGGTTGGTCGGGACCGCAGACGAAGCCGGAAGCGATGCGGAAAAGCAGGGGATAGCCGATCTGGCCAGCCGCGCCGGTGATGGAGACGGTAGAGTTTTCATAAAATGATGCGGAAGAGCCGAATAGTTACGGGGCCCACGGGTGGAGGTCAACTGGCAAGCGGTAGGATTGCAGCCGCCATGGACGGCACGCATCACGGATACGGCGTGCTCGAGGAGAAAATGACCAGCCCGCGCTGGTAAAAAGTAGTCCAGAACTTCAGTCCGATCTTCGAAACGGAAAGCCCGGTCATGAAACAAAAGCGAATAACTGAACCGCGCAGATGGACTCGGATGTCATGGGGTCCACCAAGGAACAGCGATCTTCGAATCGCCATGCCCATGAAGTGCCGACGGGCCGAGGCGAGCGGCTATTAATCAGTTCCCATGGACCACAGTGATTCGGATTTCAAAATCCCATGGCCGCCCCGCCCAATACTGTCGGATTAAGAGGCTGTCTTAAAATGCGATGGCAGGGATCGAGTTGCCTACGGCCATGCGGATGGCGCTTCGCGGTAGATAGTATCTCGCTAGCGCTCGCCCTGCATTCCGGGCGGTCCGCGAGAATGGGAAGTGAACTGTCGAACATGAGTCGCTTTTCAGGCATTTCATGAGCATTGGCGTTCTCCCCGCATTCGCTGGACCGTTGCGGAAAACGGTCCCTGCCAATTTTAAGACAGCCTCTTAGCGATCTGCGGCATGAACATCGAGTATTTTCACATGTTGGTCGGCGTCATCGATCCAATAGACAAGTGCGAAATCGCCGGTGATGGCGATTTGAAGTTTCCGACCAGTGTCGTCAAAGTCAGCCGCATCGACCATTGCGAGGGGATCGTCGCCGATGGCTGCGATGGCGTTGCGAAGGCTTTTCCGGGGTTTTGATGGCAGCCTTTCGAGAAATTCGACGACTTCAATCGAGATCAGGAGCCGGTAGTGCATGGTTCAGGCTTCGAGGCGTTGATCGAGTTCCGCGAGCGTAGCCCAGTTTTCAGGATTGTTGTCGTCGATCTTTCGCGCCATGCGGGCTCGATAGTCAGCTAGATCCTTGTGCCGCAACGAGACGAGAAAAGCGGCCAAACGCTTCCTTTCCTCGGCCGGAAGTGCCTCTATCTCGGTTCTGATTTCCTGAATACTCATGGCCGCAGTCTATACACTGGAACGAGTTTTGCAACTCCCATGGTGGAGCGCTTCCCACGGGCGCATCGAGGTGAACGCTGAGATTGGAGAGGTGGGTGCCGGGCGGGTGGCTTTCCAGCATTCGATAGGGCCATTACTATCAGAGCGAATCAAGGTGTTTTATCAGCGGAATCCTTCCAAGGGGCTAAAAATCGTTTGCTGCTCACACCCTCCTTTTAAAGAATCCCCGACTACAAGGAGGATTTTTCTTTTTGTCTGGGATTTTGAATTGGGCGGATTTTGAATTAGGGTTTTGACTTATCAGTAAGTAGTGATCAGGGCAATCACTGCGACTATATGCCGAAGGCTTTCAGAAAGCCGTCAAGTAGGCCTTCGAGGCCACGACCAAACAGACCTTTCCTGCGGCTAGGGTTGGTAATCTCTTCGGCAAAATGAAATCCATTGGCACCGGAGAATCTGTCATTGAAAAGTTCATCACGACCTCGCAGATAATCGATGAATGTTTCGCAACGGACGCCTGAGTAGGAGAGATTGGCAGTGAAGCCAAGCGTGGCACCTTGGTCCTGCATGCGGGCTGTCCCTGTCTCCACGCGCTCCGCACGGACGCCGCGACAGCCTTTCATCAGAAAGTGGCTTTCACCGTGGATCACGAGATAACGGAACTGGAATGTGATCCAACTGTGCAGGCTGGCAAGATGCCAATGGCGCGTGATTCGAGGCGCGACGCCATTTCTCAAAACAACACCCACAAGTGATCGTGGATAAATGACTGCGGAGCTTCCCTCTGGGATCCGAACATCGCAAATCATGTCAAAGAGATCTTCCTTGGGCGAAATGGTGACGCGACTTTCACTATTGTTCCGATTTCTAACGGAAACCATCAGGTATAGACCTGCGGCGATGCTGGTGAATGGCATGCGCCAAGACAGCAGCCAACGGGTTCGCTTGCCCGGCCCTGCTCCGGCAGCTTGGAGAAAATCCGAATGAACGATCAATTCGTCGTTTGGAGCCAGTAAAATTGGAATCGACACGGTTGAAGGGCCAACCTCGACTTCTCCACCCGATTCTGAAATCACAACCACAGGTTTTGTTTTCGAAATCAGAGGGGCGACGCAGAAGTAGAGGAATGCCTTGATAAGAACAGGAGTCAGTATTACGCCAATGAGAATGGTAAGCGCAGAGGGAAGGACTGACAAAGTTTGGGAGCGCAATTTCTCAATCGGACGATCAGCAATCTCTTCGCGAATTTTCGAAGACTGATTTTCAAGGCTTCGAATGTCATTTCGCTTTTGTGAGAGCTGATCAACCAGACGATTCAGCTCTCGTCCCGCTGCCGATTCGTCAACCCGTTGTTTGAAATCGCTGAAATTTTTTTGGCAAAGGGTTGCACCCAGCTTCGCAGCGTTCAACGTTTGTTCTGCAGCTTCGAGTCTGATGTAGTAGTCTGGATTGAGCCAATGTGTGTAAAACCAATGTTCTTCATTCCTTACGTCTTGAAGATGTTTTTCAGCCGAAGATTCGACACGCCGCGCTTGTGCAATCAGATTTTCTTTTGATGCAAGTTCAGCTCCGAATTCCTTGATTTGAGACTTGGCCTGTTCTATCTGCCCTTCCAAAGGTTGAAGCTCTAGACTCAGGCGTTGTGCCAAAGATTCGTTCTTGTCGGCGGTTTCATGGCGAGATTGGAGGCTCTTCCATTCATTTTTCACCCACAAACCAACAAGCAGGATCGCTACAACAACGACGAGAGTGGCCGTTTTATTCAAAAGCCATCTGGCAATGTCAGCAAAAATTTTATTCATTGTTAGTGTATGGTCAGGGATTAGAGTAGGGGAAAATTCTAAATCTTAAATTCTAAACGGAAGAAGGAAGATGACGATTTTCAGCCGCAAAAAGGAGAAAGAGGGGCGCAAAAAGTGGAGGTCTTCATTTTCGGTTCTTCGTTTAGAATTTAATGCTTAAAATTTAGTGCTCTTGAGAAGAGTCTGAAGTCGGGGTCTTTTCAATCAACTCTCAACCATCAACCATCAACTTAGGGCTGGTGCAAATATTGCCAAATGGCGTCGAACTGTTTTTTCGCGTCGCCGTCGAGGATGTCGGCGCGGGGGGATTTGTTGTCTTCTGAGTAGAGTGGCATTTTGGTACCGGGGGTGATGGCTTTGGGGTTGTCCATCCAGCGGTGGAAATAATCCTCGCGGAGGCGGGATGGGATGAGCTTGAAATTGATGCCCTGGGCCTCGAAGACGGCGGTGGGTTTGGCGTCGCCGATGCCGTGGCAGGTGGTGCAGCCGAAGCCCTCGGCGCTGACGAGTTTGGCTCCGATTTCCGCCATGGCGGCATCGACTTTGAGGGCGGCGGGTTTGTTCGGTGCGAGGCCGTGGAGGCGGGAAAGGCCGTTGGCGAGCTGGCTGGCGCGGCTTTTGAAAGCGGGCATTCTCATGCCGAGCCAAGGGCGCGGGCGGGGATCGGCGGTGCCAGCGAGCATCGACTCGATGGCGGAAGTGTGGAGCATTTCCCCGATAAAGGTGAGCTGCGGGCGGCTCTGGTCGATGCGGTCGTTGAATTTCGGCAGGTGGGCAACGAGCGGCTCGGTTTCGGTTTGGACGCTGGTGAGGGAGGCCTCGTGGCCGTCGATGGCGTGGCAGGCGGTGCAGCGGAGGGCGTCGATTTGGCGGGTGGCGTATTCGGATTGCGAGTCACGGGTGAGCGAGGCGGAGCCGGTTTTGGCGAAGGCGATGAGGGCGGTGCGGTCGTTGTCGTCGAGGTTCAGGCGGGGGGCTTTCCCGCGCTTGTCGGCAGGGGCGACGCAGCCAGCAGCGGACCAGTCGTGTTTGAAAATGACGTCGAGAGCGGCGGGCGCGGACTGCGGGGACATCGGCATCCCGGGGTGGCAGACGCCGCATTGGAGTGACTCGGCGAGCTTCGCACCGCGTGCTGCATCCCCGGCGGGGAATTCGTGGGCGGGCTTGGTTTCATGACCGTTAGAAAATTTCGTCAGGTAAGCGGCGATGCCGTTAGCCTCGGCAGCGGACAGGCGGAAATCCGGCATTTTCGAGAAGGGATGGTTGGCGTCCGGGTGCTGGAGGAAGGCGGCGAGCGCGCCGGGCAGGTATTTCGAGGCGACGTTGTTGAGGGGGATGCGGGTGGAATCGGTTAGGCCTTTGTCAGGGGCATTGTGACAGGCGACGCAGCCGAGTTCGTGGAAATGGGCACCGCCTTCTTGGGCGAGCGCCGGATCGGGCGCGGTGCCGGGTGGAGTTCCCATTTTCAAACTGGCGACATAGGCGGCGAGGTCGCTCGCGTGTTGGCGGCCTTCGTCGGTGGTGGCAACGACGAGGGATGGCATGTTGGTGCCGGGCTTGAGCGCGCGGGGATCGGCGATCCAGCGGCGGAGCCAAGCCTCGGTGATGCGGTCGCCGGTGCCGATGAGGAGGGGCGCGATTTCGGCAGTTTCAGGCATCGGCGAGGAGCCGAGGCCGGTGCCGGGGTTGTGGCATTTCGCGCAATTTTGGCTGGCGAAAAGTGTCCGTCCGCGACGTTGCAATGCGCCGAGGGTGGTAGCCGCCGTGGCCTCCGCCTTGAAGGCGGCGGGCGGGATCGTTTGGCGGGTGAAACTTGCTTCCTCCCAGAACAGGCGGAAGGCGGCGGAGCCATCCGGTTTGCTGGTATAGTGCAGTTCGAAATCATGCTCGCCGGGATTCAGGCGGGTCGATTCGGAAATTTTCGCTGCTAAATCCGTCTCGGTTGTTAGGATTTCCTTGCCGTCGATTTTCAACACCGCATTCCCTTCTCCCTCGCAGGAAAATGTCAGCCGCTGGCGACGCGGGATCACCAATTTTCCCTGCCAGACGACTTGGAACGCGCCGGGTGTTAGAAAGGGCGTGGCGGGTTCGCCGGGCGGGATGCTAAGTGCGGGGAAGCGGTCGAGGCGGGAATCGGTGGCCGCCTCGCGGGTGAAGGTGGCGACGAGTTCGGCTTGGGTGGCGCAGGTGAGGAAGAGGGATGCGAGGAGCAGGGCGCTCCTGGCACCGTATGGATTAAGCTGCTCTAGCCACTTGCGGCGTAACTCAGTTGCCATAGACCGTGGAATACAGCTCGCCCTTGAGAACCTTGTGGTCGAGGGCTTCGAGGTCGTAGGTCACTTTCAGAGTCATGCAGGGTTTCATGCCCTCCAATTTCAAATCAACCGTCTGACCGTCCGGCAGCAGCGTGGCGGACTCGATCTTGACGGTATCATGGACCTTGTGCTCGTGGGATTCCTTATCGAGCGCTTGTTTTTCCGCCGCCGCATCCGGGTGATCGACGGAAAACTCGCCGGAGCCATATTGCGGGCTGCGGACGTAGTTCCAACGCTCGGAGCTGTAGCTGGCGACATCGGCGGCGATCCCGGCATCGAGTTTGCTGGGGAAGGTCAGGCGGACGCCGGTGGGGGTGTAAGCGAGTTTTTCCGGGCTGGGGACGAGGACGCCGGGGTTGTAGCGGATGCGCTGTAAGGCGCACTCGGTGGCGGCATTCGTCTGCCAGCCGCGGAAACCGAGCAAGTACATCGAGCCATCCGGGTGGAAACGGGCGCGCATGGCGGAGGACTGGAGCTTGATTGGTAATTTCACCACACCGCCTTGATAGGTATCGCCACGTGGCACTGGCAGCACCTGATAGACCGCAGACTGACCATAGGAAAGGTGGAGCATGGTGCCGACGGGCAGGCCAAATTTTGCGCTCGCGGGCACCCAGACTTGTGAGCCGCTGGAGTTATCCACGGACATCGGCAGATAGCAGAGTGGCTCGGTGTAGGGCGCGTCTTTGAACAGTTGGCGGGAGGGCTCGGTGCCGAAGAAAGACGTCTTGCCTGCCTTTAAATAATTGATCTTGCAGCAAGGCTGCCAGGAGCCCTCGTTCTCGCCGCTGGTGATTTCCCCGTTAGGACCGATGCCGAGGCCGCCGGGGGCGCGCAGGCCGGTGGCGACGACTTCGAGTTTCGCCCCGTCGGGTGAGATTTTCATGATCGTGCCATGGTCAGGTAGGATGCGCTCGAAGCCGCGGCCGCCGCTGCGGACTGGCGCAGCCTTGGAGAAATAGAAATTGCCGGCCTTGTCAGTTTGCAGGTCGAAGGCGAATTCGTGGAAGCCCGCCGTCACCACCACGTCGCGATTGAAGACCTTGTAGAAATCCGTTTCCCCGTCGCCATTGAGGTCGATGAGTTGGGTGATCTGATCGCGCCCATTCACGTAGATTGAGCCCTTGACCACTTTAAGACCGAGGGTTTCAAACAACCCGGAGGCGATGCGTTGCCATTTGAGCTTGCTCCAGTCGCCCTTCAAACCACGCACCACCCATACATCACCGTTCCATGAGCTAAGCGCGGCGGAGTCCTCGTCGATGAAGTCAAAGCCGCCGAAGCGCAGATTCGCTTTCCATGGATTCTGCGTCGGCAGCGTGACCACATCGGTGACGTACGGCGCGGTCTTGTCGGTGGCGACGACGCCAGCGGTTTCGATGATTTCTGGATACTGCGCGGGGCCGCCGGATGTTAGTTTTTTGAAATCAGGTGTGGTGGTTAGTTTGGGATCGCTACCCCGGGCGAGGGCGATTTGGAAATCACCCCCGATTCGATTGCTTTTGCGGATTTTTGCGAGCAGGCGGCCCGGTGATTTGATGTCCGCCGCGAGTTCAACATTCGGGCTGGTAACGACTTTCAAGCCATCCGCAGAACTCGCGCTGGCGTGATCCGCACCCACGGTGAACGCGCCTTTTTCATCCGCCACATCGAGCACGAGATCCTGGCCATAGCTGGAAATATGGAATGAGCGGACAATCGCCGGCCCCTCGTGGCTGATAGTTTCTAACAATTTCGCCCCATGGACCTGATAGCTGAGAACGATTTTGTCACCGTGGCGGTAGTAGCCTAGGAATCCCGCGTGTTTGAGATTGCCGTAGCCGGGATTTTCGCGGGTGTCCTCGAAGGAGCCGCTGGCATCCGCCCAACCGGGAACGACGGCGGTGTTGAATACGGGATTCTGATTTTGCAAGGCAATGAGAACCCCGTGTTGCCCTGTCCATGGCGTGCCGCCCCAGTTCCAAGTTCCTTCATAGGCCGTGTCGAGGCGCAGCGTCTCGGTGTCGAAAAGCGCGTGGTAGCCATCGCCCAGATCTAGCAGAATCCCCTTGATGGCAGCCACCCGGTTGGTCCCTTGGAAATTGTCTTGAAACGTGTTCGACCATGCAGGTCCGATCTTCATTTCTTCAAACCACTGGGCAGATTGGGCGAGTGTGGTGGAGGCAGCGAGGCAGGCAATATAGCGTAACATTAAGTCGATCATACAGCCCCAAAAGGCAAGGTCTAGCACGGAAACCGCCCTTTTCCCAGATGGCATGGAAGATCCTGCTTTCCCGGATCGCGTTGGGAGGTTTTACTCCGGGCATGATCGACATGCTGGTGCGTCTCTACGCCTTGCCGGACCCGACGGCGCTCTATGAATCCCTGGCCATCGCCGGGGTGACATTGCGGCGGGCGCGGGCCTTTGAGAAACACACGGTTGTCGCGTTTGTGAAGGCTCATTTCTCGGCAAAATGGGTCAGCGAGGTGGAGGTGGCCATGACCCGCCAGCCGATTGCCTGCTTCATCGCCACGCGCGACCAGCAGATTCTCGGGTTCGCCTGTTATGACACGACCCAGCGCGGATTTTTTGGTCCGACCGGCGTTGCCGAAACCACGCGCGGGTTGGGTCTGGGCAAGGCGCTGCTGCTGAAATCGTTAGAAGCACTGCGCGAACTCGGCTACGCCTATGCCATCATCGGCGGCGTGGGGCCTAAGGAGTTTTACGTGAAAAACTGCGGCGCGATTGAGATTCCGGGCAGCGATCCGGGAACCTACTCGGACCTGCTGCCGTGACGTGGCGGCGGTTTCCAACCGCCATGCCTTGTTTATTGAGGGCGTGGCGGTAGAAAACCACCGCCACGTATCTACAAATCCTGACGCGTCGCAGTGTAGATCACTCATCCTTGAATGGCTCCGCCTTGCGTCCGTCGATGCAGCGGGTCAGCCATAACACCAGTTTTTCCGCTTCTTCGGACTCGTTGCGCATGGTACTCAGCGCCGCCCAGTCAAGGTGCGGGCGGGAGCGTGGCGCGGCGATACGGTTGATGTCGAGTTTTGCCATAATCGCCTCGGTTTCACGCGGATGGGCGTTGAGGATATGCGCAGGGCGCGGGAGATCATCGAGTGCATCCGCCGTCAGTCCGAACGAGGTCACGCCCACCCCAAATGTCGCGCTCAGACGGCGCAGGCTGTCGGCCAGCGCCTCGTCCTCGATGGGGGCCGCGTAGATCAATTCCCCGCCCTGCGCCCACATCGAGACAGCGAGCGTTTGGAAAAAATCCTCGCGGTAGGTTTGCAGCGACGGCTGGATTCGCAAGCGCGCGGCGTCCAGCCGAAACGGGGCGATTCCCAGGCGCTGCTTGAAGGCCAGCATCGTTTCATCCAACGACATTTCCTCGTCCGGTGATCCGCCGGTTTCCCAATCGACCAGCACCAGTTCCGGGTATTTCCACAGATTGCTAATCGGTGAGTCCTTGCCGAAGGTCTGCCGGAACGCGAAGGGGAAACGCCCGTTGATTTCAAAATAGCGCGTGACCACGGCCCGGAACTTACGGATCCGCAGCATTGCGCCGTCCACCATATCCTGGTCGGCAGTGGTTAGGTCGTCGAGTCGGCCTTGCGTTAGCGCAAACAGTTCCTGTGCGCCGGACAGCGCGGGCAAGGGCGCACTGCGGCGGTAGTAGCCTTGGCCCTTCTCAACTTTCGCGATCGGCGAGCCGGGATCGCATGACATGATGGAAAAATGATACCGCAGCGAGGCGTCCGAGTAGTTGCCAGTCAGTTGCAACCGCGTCAGCCGGATCAATTCCGTGCCTTTGATTGAATCGGCGGGATTGCCCGGAAGGAGGGTCGGAAGAATGTCTGTTAGCTGCTGGCGGAGACTCATGGATTCTAGGGCGCGGCTCTGGCGTGATGGCCATCCAATTCGCCTGACCCCGGATCATCAAGCATCAAAAAAGCGGATTTTAAAAAAACATAAGGTCGATCCGGCACTTTTTTGAAGGAATCCACCGTCGAGCTTGTCCAAGCCGCCGATTCCGCCATCCTACCGTCATGAATTTCAAATCAATCGTCCTCGCGCTCGCCATGGTTTCCAGTGCGGCTGCCCAGCCGCCGAACGCCCAGCAGATCCTCGAAGGTGCCCGCATTTCCGCGAGTCTCACCCAACTCGATGAGGGCCTCAACGGCAATCTCCACAAGGGCGGCACCAGCGTTCCAATCACGCTCTTCCTCAAGGGCAAGGACATCCAATTCCAGTTTTCCGAAAACAAGGGTCCGTGGCGGGTTTTCCACATGCGCATCGGTGATGCGGCCTTCAATCTGTTTGAAATAATCGATAACAAAACCGTCGAGTTTCCCGCCGCGAAAATCGTCGAATCCATCGCCGGCACGGACCTCACTTATGAAGATCTTGCCCTGCGCTTTTTCTACTGGCCGAATCCCCAGCTCGAAGGCACGGAGGATGTCGGTGGCCAACCCTGCTATAAACTCCGGATCGACAAACCCAAGGGGACACCGGGAAAATACGAGAGCGTCTATGTCTGGATTCACACGAAATTTGGAGCCTTCATGCGCATCCGTGGTCACGATAAAAACGGCGGTCTGGTGAAGGAATTCCAAGTCGAGGACATCATGAAAGTCGCCGACAGTGTGTGGACGCTGCGCAAGATGCAGGTCGCCACTTGCGACCCCGCCAACGGTGGCCGCCGGGTGTCTATCACCGACCTCACCTTCGACGCGCCGAAGGTGGCCGGGCCGCGCGGAATCCGTTAGTTCTCATTCACCATGCCGGAACGCCAGTGAGCCGCTTTGCGGTCCGTGCGGTCTAGCAGCAAGCTGCGGTCGAGCGGCATGGGCTGGCGGGAAGCGTATGGTCTGCTTCCGGGGCGGCAAGCGACGGATTCGGCTCCAGCGTTTCGAGGCCGAGTTTGGCGAGGAGTTCGCGGTCTTTTCCGGCTTCGGGATTTTCCGCGGTGAGCAGCTTGTCACCGTAGAAAATCGAGTTCGCTCCGGCGAAAAAGCACAGCGCCTGCGTCTCGTCAGACAGGCGGGTGCGCCCGGCGGAAAGGCGGACCTTGGCCCCTGGCACGGCGATGCGCGCGCAGGCGATCATCCGCACGAGGTCGAAGGGATCTACTTGCGGGTTGTTCGCCAGCGGCGTGCCGGGCATCGGCATGAGTGAGTTGATCGGCACGCTTTCCGGTTGCGGGTTGAAACTGGAAATCACCTCCAGCATCCGCAGCCGGTCGGTGATGGTTTCGCTGATCCCAAGAATGCCGCCGCAGCAGACGGACATACCGGCATCCTGCACGTTACGGATGGTGCGCAGTCGGTCCTCGTAGGTGTGCGAGGTGACGATGTTCGGGTAGTGCTCCGGCGAGGTGTCGAGATTGTGATTGTAAGCCGTGACGCCTGCCTCCTTGAGGGCGACAGCTTCGGCTGGTCCGAGCTCGCCGAGGGTGACGCAGACTTCCATGCCGAGCGAGGAGACCTCCTTCACGATCTCGACCACTTGGTTGAAACGCTCGGTCCCGCCTCTAACACCCCGCCACGCGGCCCCCATGCAGAAGCGGGTCGAGCCATTTTCCCTCGCGGCGCGGGCGCTTTCCATCACGGTTTCCTTGGACAGCAGCCGTTGGTTTTCCAAATCCGTCTCATAGCGCGCGGACTGGGTGCAGTAGGCGCAATCCTCGGAACAGCCGCCCGTCTTGATCGAGAGCAGCGTGCAAAGCTGGATTTTCCCCGCCGGGAAATTCGCTTCATGCACCGCACGGGCACGGGAAATGAGATCAAAAAATGGCAGCGAATGGAGTTCTTGGAGTTCGGCGAGATTCATAGTCGGAATGGCTTGCGATTGGTGTAACTGAAATGCTCGCCTCTTGGGAAGCAGATAGCACGAAGCGAGAGGCGAACGATGGCAAGCGCCGGAATGCCTCACGCTGGCAAGCGTCTCGGAGAAGCCACCAAACTCGAAATGATCGCCAACGACCGCAGACCTAACATCAAGTTCTAATCAACAATCAACAATTTCAGTCCACGACTCCTTTTTTTCACGGCAGGTTCGTCACGCCCATCAGGAAGCGGTCGCATTCGCGGGCGGCTCCGCGGCCTTCGTTGATGGCCCAGACGACGAGCGACTGACCGCGTCGGACATCACCGGCAGCGAAGACTCCGGGGACGTTGGTGGTGAAGGTGCCGTGCTCGGCCTTGATGTTAGAACGGGCGTCGGTGGCGAGGGCAAATTTCTGCACAACCTCAGTTTCCGGGCCAGTGAAGCCCATGGCTAACAGCGCGAGCTGGCAGGGGATAACCCGGAGCGTGCCCTCGACGTCTTGCGGGACGAAGCGCCCTTGCTCGTCTTTACCCCACTCGATTTCCACGATTTCTAGGCCGGTGAGTTTGCCAGCGGCGTCCTTGATGAAACGCTTGGTCTGCACGAGGTAATGGCGTGGATCACGGCCTTGAAGGGCGGCGGCTTCTTCTTGGCCGTAGTCCATCTTATAGACTTTAGGCCACTCGGGCCATGGGTTGTTAGCGGCACGCTTGAGCGGGGGCTGCGGCATGATTTCTAACTGAATCACGCTCTTGCAGCCGTGGCGCAGGCTGGTGCCCACGCAGTCGGTGCCGGTGTCGCCGCCGCCGATGACGACGACATCCATGCCGGTCGCGTTGAGCGCGGGGTTGCTGCCGTCGAAGTGGTGGTCGAGCTGGTGACGGGTATTCGTCGTTAGAAATTCCATCGCCATGAACACGCCATCGGCCTCGCGATTTTCGATGGGAAGATCGCGGCCTTGGGTGGCCCCGCAGCAGAGGATGACGGCGTCGAAGTCCGTCCGTAGCCGCTCGGTGGTCCACTCGTTGTCCTTGCCGATGAACACGCCGGTTTTGAACACGATGCCTTCCTCCGCCATCAGATCGACGCGGCGTTGGACGACGAGTTCCTTGTCGAGCTTCATGTTAGGGATGCCATACATGAGCAGGCCGCCGATGCGGTCCTCGCGCTCGAAAACGGTGACGCTGTGGCCGGCCTGATTGAGTTGGTCCGCGCAGGCGAGTCCGGCGGGACCGGAGCCGACGATGGCGACTTTTTTGCCAGTGAGTTTCGCTGGGATTCTAGCAACAACCCAGCCTTCTTCCCAACCGCGGTCAATGATGGCGCACTCGTTGTTCTTGATGGTCACCGGCGGTTCGATCACGCCAAGCACGCAGGAACCCTCGCAGGGAGCGGGGCAGACGCGACCGGTGAATTCGGGGAAATTATTCGTTTTATGCAGTCGTTCTAGCGCTTCCTTCCAACGTCCGCGGAAGATCAAGTCGTTCCATTCTGGAATCAGATTGTTCACCGGGCAGCCACTGGCCATACCGGAAACCATGTGGCCGGTGTGGCAGAAGGGCGTGCCGCAATCCATGCAGCGCGAGCCTTGGGCGCGTTGTTGCTTCTCGTCGGAATGAATCTTGAACTCGCGCCAGTTCTTGATGCGCTCGATTGGCGCGGTTTCGGAATCGGTGACCCGTTCCACTTCCATGAATCCTGTTGGCTTTCCCATGTCGATTTGAGATCTGAAATTTGAAATTTGAAATGAAGTCGATTAGTTGCCACCCACGCGGGCGAGGTCCTTCAGGTTTTCCTCAAAGGCGGCCATCGCGGCCTCGTCACCTGTTAGTCCTTGTAGTTCGACCCGTTTGAAGGCTTCTAACATTCGCTCGTAATCGCGGGGCAGCACTTTGAAGAACTTTGGCAGCTCCGAGTTCCAGTTTTCCAACAGGAATTTTCCGCGTGGGGAATCGGTGAAGCCGACGTGCTTTTCAATTGCGGATTTGACGAGGCCGATGTCTTGGTCACTGCATTCTATCAGGCGATAGAGATTGACCATTTCATGGTTGAGGCGTCTTTCAAAAAAGCCGTCGATGTCATACACGTAAGCGACGCCACCGGACATACCGGCTGCGAAATTGCGGCCGGTTTCCCCGAGGACGATCACTTGGCCGCCGGTCATGTATTCGCAGCCGTGGTCGCCCACGCCCTCGACGAGCGCCTGTGCGCCCGAGTTGCGGACGCAGAAGCGTTCGCCAGCGATGCCATTGAAATAAGCCTCGCCACTGGTCGCGCCGTAAAGGGCGACGTTGCCGATGATGATGTTTTCCTCGGGCTTGAAGCGCGAGCCGCGTGTCGGATAGATGATGATCTTGGCACCTGATAGACCCTTGCCTACGTAGTCGTTCGCATCGCCCTCAAGCCGGAACGTCATGCCGGGCGGTGTGAAGGCCGCGAAGGATTGGCCGGCGCTGCCGGTGAATTTGAGCTCGATGGTGTCCTCGGGCAGGCCCTTGCTGCCGTATTTGCGCGAAATTTCGCTGCCGGTGATGGTGCCGACGACGCGGTTCACATTGATGATCGGCAGCTCGACGCGGACTTTTTCGCCACGTGCGATGGCGGGCTTGCAGAGCGTGAGCAAGTGCGTGTTGTCGAGTGCCAGCTTAAGGCCGTGGTCCTGTTGGATCATGTTATAAGCGCCCACGTTGTCGCCGACATCCGGCTTGTGGAAAATGCTCGTTAGATCAACTCCACGGGCCTTCCAGTGTTCCGTTGCTTCGTTGGTGTCCAGGCATTCCACGTGACCGACCATTTCCTGGATCGTGCGGAAACCGAGCTCAGCCATGATTTCCCGGAGTTCCATGGCGATGAAGGTCATGAAATTCACCACATGCTCTGGCTTGCCCTCGAAGTTTTTGCGCAGCTCCGGGTCCTGGGTGGCGATGCCGACCGGGCAGGTGTTTTTCTGGCAGACGCGCATCATCAAGCAGCCGACGGTGACGAGCGGCGCGGTGGCGAAGCCGAATTCC
Organism: Akkermansiaceae bacterium; assembly: GCA_043758445.1. Classification (GTDB taxonomy): domain Bacteria; phylum Verrucomicrobiota; class Verrucomicrobiia; order Verrucomicrobiales; family Akkermansiaceae; genus Luteolibacter. Next base: position 35,923 of record JAYVNM010000083.1, read on the forward strand.
TCGGCGCCTAACAGCGTGGCGATGGCGACATCGCGCCCCGTCTTCAACTGGCCATCCGTCTCTAGGACCACGCGGCTGCGGAGGTCGTTGAGCAAGAGGATCTGGTTAGTTTCGGCTAGACCGAGTTCCCAAGGCGCACCGGCGTTGTAGATCGACGACGAGGGTGATGCTCCGGTGCCGCCGTCGTGACCGGAAATGAGGATGACATCGGCATGAGCCTTGGCGACCCCGGCGGCGATGGTGCCGACGCCAACTTCCGCGACGAGTTTTACGTTAATGCGGGCGCGGGTGTTGGCATTTTTCAAATCGTGGATCAGTTCTGCTAGGTCCTCGATTGAATAAATGTCATGATGTGGAGGCGGGGAAACTAGGCCCACGCCGGGCGTCGAGTAGCGGACCTTCGCGATCCATGGATAGACTTTGGAGCCGGGCAGCTCGCCGCCCTCGCCGGGCTTGGCACCTTGGGAGATCTTGATCTGGATTTCATCCGCGTTCACCAAATATTCTCCGGTGACCCCGAAGCGGCCTGAGGCGACCTGCTTGATCGCCGAGCGCTTGCTGTCGCCGTTAGGCATCGTGACAAACCGTTCGGGGTCCTCGCCGCCCTCGCCAGTGTTAGATTTTCCGCCGATGCGGTTCATCGCGATGGCGAGTGTCTCGTGGGCTTCCTTGGAAATCGAGCCGTACGACATGGCCCCGGTCTTGAAGCGCTTGGTGATCGCCTTGATCGACTCCACTTCCTCAATCGGCACCGGCGTGCGGCTACTCTTGAATTTCATCAGTCCGCGCAGCGTGGAAATGTTCTCGCTCTGGTCGTTCACCTTCTTCGCATACTGCTTGAAAATGTCATAACTGCCGGTGCGCGTGGATTTCTGAAGCAAGTGGATGGTTTCCGGATTGAACAGGTGGAATTCGCCATCGCTGCGCCATTGATACATGCCGCCGGGATCGAGTGCGATTTCCTCCGACTCGATGTGTCTATCAGGAAATGCCTCGCGATGGCGGATCAGGGATTCCTCAGCGATTTTTCCGATGTCGGAACCCTCGCAGCGGCTGGAAGTGCCGCGGAAAAACTTGTCCACCAACTCCGTGCTGAGGCCGATGGTTTCGAAAATCTGCGCGCCACGATACGAGGCGACAGTGGAGATGCCCATTTTGGCCATCGTTTTCACCACGCCTTTGATCGAGCCTTTGAGGAAATTATAAACCGCCTTGTCGAAGTCGATGGCTAGCATGTCGTCGGCGATCATCTTATGGATCGACTCAAAGGCCATGTAGGGGTTGATCGCATCCGCGCCGTAGCCGATGAGCGTGGAGAAATGATGGACCTCGCGGGCCTCGCCTGTTTCGAGGATAATGCTAACAAGCGTGCGGGTGCCTTTACCTACCAGATAGTGGTGGATACCGCCCATCAGCAGCAGCGTCGGAATCGCGGCATGGGACTTGCTGATATTTCTATCAGACAAAATTAACAGGTTGAAACCTGCGGCGACGGCCTGATCCGCCTTGGCGCAAATTTCCTCGAAGGCCGCTTCCAGTCCCTCGCCGCCTTGATCCGCCGGGAAGAGGGCGTCGATGGTGGTGGCCTTGAAACCCGCCAAGCTCACCTCGCGCAGACGAGCGAGCATTTCGTTGTCGATCAACGGGCTGTCGAGGCGGATCATCCGGCAGCTTTGCGGACCGGGTTGGAGCAGGTTGCCCTCGGAGCCAAGGAATGTTTCCGTCGCGGTGACGAGTTCCTCGCGAATGCAATCGAGCGCTGGGTTGGTGACCTGGGCGAAGATCTGTTTGAAATACTGATAGAGATGCTTCGGCTTGGTGGACAGCACGGCAAGCGGCGTGTCATTGCCCATCGAGGAAATCGGTTGGACGCCGGTAGAGGCCGTCGGCACTAACAGCATCCGCAGATCCTCGTAGGTATAGCCGAAAGCCAACTGACGTTCGACGATGCGTTCTACCTCGACCGTCATCGGCGCTTTGGCGGCGGGCAGATCCTTGAGTGTGATGCGGTTCGCTGCGAGCCACTCGCCGTAGGGCTTGGCAGAAAAGACGCGCTTTTTCACTTCATCGTCCGGCACAATACGGCCTTCCTTCATATCCACGAGAAACATCCGACCGGGGCGCAGGCGACCTTTTTCCACAATCTTCATCGGATCGAGGTCCGGCACCACGCCGACTTCAGACGCCATGATGACCAGATCGTCATCGGTGATATAATAGCGGCTCGGGCGCAGGCCGTTGCGATCTAACACCGCGCCGATTTGTTGGCCGTCCGAGAACGTGATCGAAGCCGGGCCGTCCCATGGCTCCATCATGCAGGCGTGAAATTCGTAGAACGCCTTTTTTTCCGCATCCATCATGGTGTGGCGTTCCCATGGCTCAGGAATCATCATCATCATCGCGTGGACCAGATCGTAGCCACCGTAATGCATGAATTCTAACGCATTGTCGAAGCGTGCCGAGTCTGAGCCATCCTCATTGATGACGGGGAAAATATTCTCGATTTCCGTACCGAATAGATCGGATTGGCAAAGTGCCTGCCGGGCCTTCATGAAATTTGCATTGCCCATGACCGTATTGATTTCGCCATTGTGGGCAATGAAACGGTTCGGGTGAGCGCGCGACCAACTCGGGAAGGTGTTAGTCGAAAACCGCGTGTGCATCAGCGCCAGCGCCGACTCGAAATCCGGGTCGAGGAAATCCGGGAAATACTCCGACAACTGGCAGGGCGTTAGCATCCCTTTGTAAATCATCGTGCGGGCTGATAGACCGGTGACGTAGTGGTAGTCCGCGCCGGGGAAGGTGTTGCCCTTGGTGCCGTGGACATCGCGAAATTGGTTAGGCACTTGGTTGTTGCGGATCCAGTTAGCGACCTGTTTGCGGATCACGTAAAGTTTCCGCTCGAATGCCATAGCGTCGATGAGATCGTCGCTTTTACCGATGAAAATCTGCTTGATGACTGGCTCGTAGCGGCCCGAGGTTTTGCCTAAAATTCCGCTCTTCACCGGCACCGTGCGCCAGCCGAGAAATTTCTGACCCTGCTCGCGGATGACATGCTCGAACACCTGCATCGCGACCTCGCGGACGGCGGCTTCCGGCGAGAAAAACACGCAGCCCGAGCCGTAATCGCCTTCCGGTGGCAGCTTCACGCCCTTTTTCGCCATTTCACGACGCAGAAATTTGTCCGGCATCTGAATCAGCATCCCCGCGCCATCCCCCGTCGCCGGGTCCGAGCCGCTGGCTCCCCGGTGGTCCATGTGCTCGTTCATCGTCAACGTTTTCCGCACGATGTCATGCGAGCGCTTGCCCTTGAGATGGGCGATGAAGCCGACGCCGCAAGAATCTTTTTCGCGGGAGGGATGCCAGAGTCCCTGAGGTTCTGGCCAGCCGAATGGTGATTTCTGCGAGGATGACATGGAAGTGATTTGGAGGAAAATTGTCGGAAATTAGGCGCTCGGGCGGGTCATGCGATGAGGGAAAATGCGGGCCGCAACCCATCGAGTTGGGGGAAACGGACGGAAATCTGCTTTCCGCCGGGGTTGCTGTCAAGACTAGGGGTGAGTTGGGCGAAAGCATTGTTCATGCCGGTTTCAGGAGCCAATCAAAGTGATGGCCTGTGGGTGGCGGCCATATTGATTCGTCTTACGGCGGGATCGCCTGCGCTCTGGCAATGGAGGGTTGATCTCCGGTCAACCCGGCGGATGCGGAGAGAAATTGCTGGAGCTTCGCGCTTTCCTTTTCGAGCCCCATTGGCCAAGTGGACAAGAGATCCACCCCACGATTAAGCCCAGAAAATTCCCCGACAAGCTCGGGAAATTCCCTGTCAAAGCCCAAAAATTCCCAGACAAGCTCCCAAAACTCACTGTCAAACACCAAAAGCTCCGATTTCCCCAAAAGCTCCGAGCTTTTCCCAGCCCCAGAAAAGCCCATCCGTCCATGTGCCCAGTCAACATTTCCTTCTGCCTGTTAAAAACAAGACAATGCTTTTTTGTGACATTTTCCATTTTCGCATGTTAGTGTTAGTGAAATCCTCAATGTTTCATGGGGTAGAAACGGATTGTTCCGGGTTGATTGAATAAAGTTCCAGATTTCCGCCCTTGTCTTCGTTGCACTGCGGTAGCTTGATGAAATGTCTCTCACAGTTAGATCGTTTCCCCCTGTTAGTTTCCGCTGATCGTTCGATTTCACACTAATTTCTCATTCCCACACTCCTGTTATGAATTCCAAGAAAACGCTCACGCTCGCTGCGGGCATTCTGTTACTGGCCCTGGCGAGTCATCAGTTTTTCCGCAATGGGCAGGCGGATTCCGGTCGCCCGGCTGCCGACGCTGCGCCGCTGGCCGATAAGCGGCCCGGTGCGACTCCCATGAGCAGGGAAATGGCGGATGGCAGCCCGTCTCAGGCTTCTACTCCTGCTGCGGTAGCAGGCAACCCGGAGGCACCCTGCGCCAACTGAATCTCCAAATTCCCGCCACCCATCTACAGCGCAAGCAACCCGCCCGGTGGCCGGACGCCGGATCACCATTGATCCGATGGCGGCATGGAAGGATCTGCCCGCTTGGCCCGAGGGACCACAGTTGTTCGCCGAGGTGGAAACTACTGGCAAGCGCTAGGTCAATCTGCGGCCTAATGATGCCGTCGGGAAAAAGACGACCTACACTTGGGGTGCTAATAGTTTCCTTGCATCGCTCACCACGCCGGTCGGGACCACCACCAGCATTTACAACAACATGGGGAATCCGGTCACCATCACCCACCCGGACGGACTGACGGAAAATTACCTTTACGACGTGCAGGGTCGCTTGC
>JAYVNM010000084.1:0-15681 GCA_043758445.1 Akkermansiaceae bacterium
CATGGCTCCAAATCCCGGTGGATTGAATTATTTTATGTGTTTATTTGAACACTCTAAAATAGTGGCTCCCAAAAAACGCTTTTTTGGGACAGACTCTAACATACCACGGGTTTTCCACTCGATCTGTAAGGCCTGAGCGCGATCCGCCCCGCGTGTGACTTTGGTCCCGGCAAGGTCATCGCCCGTGACTTTCACCTCCCGGGCGTCGGCCGGCAGGGCCAGCACCGCAGAGACTCCAGAGCCACCCGCACCTCCACCACGCTACCGGCGAATGGCAACGCCACTTTTGGTTAGATACCAGCACTTGCTCCTTACCGTCGAGTTTCATCCCCAGCGCCCGCTCAGCCCCTAGCTCACCGGTTTCAAATATCGCCGCCGGACAGGCGGGGATGATCAGACCCGCTCCTTCCCCGCCAAAGACTGGTAAAAGGTAACTACTCAGGTCTTTTTTGCATTGGCAAGCGATTCGCTACAGGCAAAAATCAAAGATTGCGGTTGCGTTGGGGGTAAGCGGCAGCGGAAAATCCGCAGCATCGGAAGCGGCATGATTGTCGCCCCCGAGATTTTCAGCCAACAGGAGCTTCCGATTTTTTAGAATAATTTATGGTCAGAATCCTGTTTTCTTCATTCGCGTAAATTCGCGTCCATTCGCGGTTAACCCATTTTCAAACATTTGAAACCGAAATCACCAACTCAAATGCGCTGGGTTTACTGGCTCGGCTGGATGGCCTTCGGCGCGGCATTCCGCACACTTTTCGGCCTGAAAATCGTCGGCGCGGAAAATCTAATTTCCGAGGGACCTGTCCTCGTTGCCTCGAATCATCAGAGCTTTCTTGATCCGCCATTGATCGGCAACCTCTACCAAACCGAGATGGTCTTCCTCGCCCGCAAAACCCTATTTATCGGTTTTTTCAAATGGCTATACACGCAATGGAATGCCATCCCCGTCGATCAGGAACGCCCGGACATGGGCAGCCTGAAAACCATCATCCGCAAGCTCAAGGAGGGCGAGCGCGTGCTGGTCTTCCCCGAGGGCGAACGCACCTTGGACGGCACGATCGGCCCAGCCGCTCCCGGCATCGGCCTGATCGCGGTGAAATCGGCTACCGTGATCCAGCCCGTTAGAATTTCCGGTGCCCACGAAGCCCTGCCCCGTGGCTCCGGGAAAATCCGCTTGTCTCGCATCACCGTCAGCGTCGGCAAACCCATCCGCTTGACGCCCGAGCAACTCAAAGCCACCGACGGCAAGGACAGCTACGACCGCATCGCCAAGCAAATCATGGCGGCGATTGAGGCGTTGTGAGCGAAAGCGAAAACAGCTAACAGTCAGAGATACAAAAAAACGCCCGGATTTGCATCCGGGCGTTTTTTGAAAACCACTTCCGGCGTGAACCGGAATTAGCGGGAGTAAAGTTCGACGATGAGCTGCTCGTTGACAAGCGGGTCGATGTCGGCGCGGTCCGGGATGCGGGAAACGGTGGCTTCCAGTTTGTCCTTGTCCACACTGAGCCAATCCTTGATCGGCATCGCCTGCGTGAGATCGGTCATGCGGCTGACGAGTTGTTGAGAAGAAGGCTTGCCACCGACTTTGATCACGTCGCCCGGCTTCACTTGGAAGCTGGCGATGTCAACGGTGCGGCCATTCACTAGGATGTGGCCGTGGTTGACGGATTGACGGGCCGCCTGGCGACTGTTGCCGAAGCCAGCGCGGTAAACCACGTTGTCAAGACGGCACTCGAGGAGTTGAAGAAGGATGACACCAGTTACCCCACGGCGACGTGCGGCTTCCTCGTAGTAACCGCGGAATTGCTTTTCGAGCACGCCGTATTGGAAACGAAGCTTCTGCTTCTCGCCAAGGGCGACGGAGTATTCGCTCTTCTTCTTGCGACCGGCACGGACACCGTGCTGACCGGGTGGAAAATTGCGGCGTTCAAATGCCTTCGATGGGCCAAAGAGGGAAACCCCAAAACGGCGGCTGATCTTTGCGCGTGGACCTGTATAACGAGCCATAGTAAATTTTCTGTAAAAAAGTTAGATTAGACGCGGCGGGCCTTCTTCGGACGGCAGCCGTTGTGAGGGATCGGCGTCACGTCGCGAATCGAGAGGATTTCAAGACCGAGGCCTTGGACGGCGCGCACGGCGGATTCACGGCCGGAGCCTGGTCCCTTGACGCGGACATCGACTTCCTTGAGGCCGTGACCCATCGCTTGACGGCAGGCGTCTTGCGAAACCACTTGTGCGGCGTAAGCCGTGCTCTTGCGGGAACCCTTGAAACCCATCTTACCGGCGCTTGACCAACCGATTGCATTGCCGCTCGGATCCGTCACGCTGACGAGGGTGTTGTTGAAAGTCGCGGTCACATGGACGATGCCGCGGGTGATATTCTTCGAGCCTTTGGCCTTGTGAATCTTGATTTCCTCTTCACCGCCGCCGATTTCGGCGAAGATGTCGCGCTTGGCTTCCTTTTTCGGCGCGCCTTCAAGGGCGGCCGCTTCAGGTGCTGGAGCGGATGGGGTGGCGGGTACTGGAGCTGCTATTGGCTCAACTGCCGACTCTACGGCAGCATCTTGGTTGGTTTCTTCAGACATGATTACGGAAAATTATTTCTTAACGCCGACCGTCTTCTTCTTGCCCTTGCGGGTGCGGGCATTAGTGCGGGTGCGTTGGCCACGAACGGGCAAACCACGCTTGTGGCGGATGCCGCGATAGCAGTTGATGGAAGTGAGACGCTTGAGCTGCGACTGGCGTTCGCGGCGGAGATCGCCCTCCACCATGATGGCTTCCGTCTGGATCACCTGCGAAATGCGGACGAGTTGTTCCTCACTGAGCTGGCCAGTGCGGATGTTAGGGTCGATCCCTGCGTGCTCAAGAATCCTTGCCGCCGTAGGGCGACCGATGCCAAACATGTAGGGCAGAGAAGCTTCGATGCGCTTCTCATTAGGAATTTCAATGCCGAGGATACGTGCCATGATGTGCGTGATTTCGCGTGAAAACAACAGGGCCACCAAACGACTCTGGCAACCCCGCGGGGCGGGTGATTTAGCAGACCGCAAGGGGCTGGCAAGCCGTAAATGGAAATTTTACGCGGGATTTTTGAAATGCATTTTTTCTGAGCTGCCGAAGACCGCCTTAATCCAACCACATCCCTGTTTGACAGTCCCCCGCTTTCGTCTCAGATTCACCGCGATTTAGTGAAATGGAAAAATCCAAGATTCTCCCCAATTTCACCCTCGGATTGTCCGTGCCCACCAGTCTTGCCCCAGATGATCAAAACTTTTCTTCTCCTCGCTTCCATTGGCCTCACCCTTACGGGCCAAGCCCACGCTTATGGCAATGCCGGCCACCAAGTAATCGGCACCATTGCGGCTCATTACCTTGAAGGAACCCGTGCGGAAAAAGAGGTTCACGCACTGCTGAAAAAGGATGGCCTCGACCGCGCAGCTACTTGGGCGGACCGGGCCAAGTTGCCCAAAAAATACCTCACCGCTGAGATGCTGCAATTCGTCACCAACAACCCGGGACACCATAGCTACCATTATTGCGACCTCCCATTTCAGGAAAAAGCCTACCGTGAGGGCCTAACCGGTACGAATCCACACGACATCGTTCATACCCTTCGCAACTGCATCGAGGTCTTACTAAGCCCTAACGACAACTCGGAAAATCCACTCAAAATCAACAAACACGTCGCCCTCATGCTCATCGCCCACTACCTCGGCGATCTCCACCAACCGCTCCACGTTGGATGCAGTTACGTCGATGCAGATGACCATTTCATCAATCCCGAAACCGGGGCCATGGGCCAGCCTGACGCCGGGGCAAATTACTACCATATCAAGAGTCCCCGCGGCGTCGCCCTCCACGGATACTGGGACACACAAACGGTCAAACTCGCCCGCGATCATGCCGAAGCCACCGATTTCGCCAGCTTTCTCATCGCCCGCTCTCCCCCTGCCCGCGAATGGGAGGGCGCAGGCCCGGTTACCACTTGGCCCGAACAATGGGCCACCGACGCTCTCGGCCACGCCCGTCAATGCTTTGAAGGCATCACTCCGCATGCCCGCTTTCTCGTCCCCAAGAGCGATAAACACGATGCACATTTCGAATGGGTAATCACTCTGCCGCCGGACTACGCCGAGAAATCCCGCGACCTCGTGGAGTTGGAACTCGCCAAAGCCGGTTACCGCCTCGCCGCCCTGCTCAAAGCCATCTGGCCTGACTAACCAGCAGCCAACCCCAAGCCCTCAAATCTGGAAATCGGGTGATCCTGAGTCAAGGTGGAGGCCGCATTCGAATTTCTCACCATTGAAGCGGGTGGCGTTGATGTCGCCTGCCTCAACCGGGCGCGTGCTGTGCCAGTCGCCCATGGTGACATAACCCTGCGCGGCCAGCGGGTGGCGCGGGAGTCCGTGCTGATGGAAATAAAGGTCCACCTGCGCGTCTGCCCAATCGAGGATCGGATAGGCTTTCACCGTCTTTTTTTGTTGCTCGACGAAAGGCCGGTCCACGCGGGTTTCGGATTGCGAGCGGCGCAGTCCGCTGAGCCAGACGTCAGCGCCAGTTTCTCGCAGCGCACGGTTCATCGGCTCAATCTTAGTCATGAGGCCATAGCGGTCCGCGCCGTCCTTACCATTTTCCCAAAGATTCCCCCACAGCGCCTGCAACCGCGCGGCGGAAACGGTGGGCTGATAGATGCGGAGGTCGAGATCGAACTTCGCGGTGAGTTCATCCGCATACTGATAGGTTTCAGGAAACAGGAAACCGGTGTCGATGAATACCACCGGAATCTTCGGCGCGTGTTCGTGGATGAGATGCAGCATCACCGCCGCCTGCAAGCCGAAGCTGGTGGTGGCGACAAGGCGGTCGCCCATTTGTTCGTAAAGCAAGCGCAACCGTTGCCCCGCGCGCAGCGGCGCGAGGGCGGCGGAGAGCGCGACCGCGTCGATGTCCGGGGACACAGTCGCGGGGTGTTCGAATTTCAAGGCTGCCATGGTAGCACGGGTAAAAGTTCTTAAATCAGGCCGGAGCGAGAGCCTCGGTCTTGACGTTCTTATGGAAGTCCGAGCCTTGAACGGTGGCCGCGACGTAGTCGGTGCGGATGCAGAAATCGCCGAAGCGCTCGCCCTCGTTCCGCGCCTTCGCGTAATGCGCGAAGATCGGTGCGAGCAAGGGCTTGATCGCTGACGAAGTGACGTTTTCTCGATAGAGTTTCGACAGCCGCTGGCCCGCAAAACCGCCGCCGAGATAGACGTTGTAGCTATCCGGGCCACGGCCGACGAAGCCGATCTCGGAGATGAATGGGCGGGCGCAACCGTTCGGGCAACCGGTCATGCGGATAGTGATGGCATCGTGCCGGAGTCCGTTTTCCTCCAGCGAATCCTCCAGCTCTGTGAGTAGGTCCGGCATAAAACGCTCGGCCTCCGCGAGGGCGAGGCCGCAGGTGGGCAGGGCGACGCAGGCCAGTGAATTCAGCCGCAGGGCACTCTTCAGGTGACTGTCCTTGATGCCGTATTGTTCCAGCAGTTTTTCGATTTCTGGACGCTTGGCCGAGGAAATGTTAGCGATGATTAGATTTTGGTTTGCGGTCAGGCGGAAGTCGCCATTATGGATTTTCGCAATCTCGCGGAGTCCGGTTCTCATTGGATAGGCCGGCGTGTCGAGCACGCGGCCACCGGCGATGAACAGGGTGAGGTGGGAATTGCCATTCGCTTCTTCGACCCAGCCGTAACGGTCGCCGTTGTCCTCGAATTTGAAATCGCGCACCGCGCCAAGTTCATAGCCGAGATACTCGTTGATCTTCGCGAGAATCCACGCCGGGCCGTGATCATCCACGGTGTATTTGAAACGCGAGTGCTTGCGGTCCGTGCGGTCGCCGAAGTCACGCTGCACCAGCACGACTTTTTCCGCGACATCCACAACCTGCTCCGGCGTGCAGAATCCAATCACATCAGCAATCCGTGGATAAGTCGCTTCATTGCCATGCGTGGAACCCATGCCACCACCAACGGCGACGTTATAGCCAACGAGTTTCCCATTCTCGACGATGGCGATAAACGACAGACAATTCGCATAAATATCCACATCGTTCGATGGTGGCACGGCGACGGTGATCTTGAACTTCCGTGGCAGATAGGTTTTGCCATAAATCGGTTCAACCTCCTCCTCGCTCGACTTGATGATTTCACCATCCAGCCAGATCTCATGATAGGCGCGAGTCTGAGGTGTTAGATGAGCGGAAATATCCTCCGCAGCCTTCAGTGCCTGGGCATGGATTGCCGAGAGATGCGGATTCGGATTGCACATTACATTCCGGTTCACATCACCACAAGCGGCGATGGTATCCATGGCCGCTTGGTTGATCTCGGCGATGGTGCGCTTGAGATTGGTTTTGATAATTCCATGGAACTGGAAAGCCTGGCGGGTGGTGAGCTTGATCGTGCCATTCGCGAACTGGGTAGCGAGGCGGTCGGTTTCCAACCACTGTTGTGAGGAGGCAACCCCACCCGGCACACGGATGCGGATCATGAATGAATATGCTTTTTCCAGCTTGTGCTTGCGGCGGTTTGCGCGGATGTCGCGGTCGTCCTGCTGATAGGTGCCGTGGAACTTGAGGAGCTGTTGATCATCCTCGCACATCGCCCCGGTGGACAGATCCGCAAGCCCCTCGACAATGGTGCCGCGGAGATAGTTGCTATCGATCTTGATATATTCGTTGGCGGAGAGTTTTTTCTCGGACATGGGAAAGGTGAGGGTTGAGAGTTGAGAGTTGGAAAAGCGGTCTTTTCTGGATTCTTGATTCTTGATTCTTGTATCTTAAAGTCTTCAATAAACGTCGCGTTGATAGCGTTTGGTTTTCTTGAGGTCTTCGACATAAACCTCGGCGGCGGTGCGGGAGATGCCCGCTTGGTTTTCGACAACGGAAATCAGTGCCTCGTGAACATCGTGGGCCATGCGGTTGGCATCGCCACAGACATAGAAATGCGCACCTTCCTCCAGCCAGCGATATAACTCCGCCGCCTGCTGGATCATGCGGTCTTGGACATAAACTTTTTCCGGTTGGTCACGGGAAAATGCCACGTCAAGCCGGGTGAGTGCGCCGTCCTTGAGAAAGTCCTGCCATTCGAGTTGATAGAGGAAGTCGTAGGTATAATGCTGATCACCGAAGAATAGCCAGTTTTTCCCACCACTGCCGAGCGCCGCGCGGTGCTCGACGAAGGCGCGAAACGGCGCGACTCCGGTGCCGGGACCGACCATAATGATCGGTGTGGAGCCATCCGCCGGCAACCGGAAATTCTTGTTCGGCTGGACGAAAACCAGAACCGGATCACCCGCTTTCACGAGGTCCGCCAGATAGGTCGAGCAGACGCCCTGCCGGGCTCGGCCATGGCTTTCATAGCGAACGGCGGCGATCGTCACATGCACTTCTTCGGGATGGGCGAGCGGGCTGGAAGCGATCGAATAAAGTCGCGGCGGCAGCTTGCGAAAAATCCCGGCGAGCGCGTCGGCTGATAGACCGTTAGGGGCGAATTTCAACACGGCGTCGATGATCTCACGGCCCTCGTTGAATTCCTTCAGACGATCCTTTGCGTCGTCGGCCAGCAGTTCACGCAGCAGCGCGGAGTCGGCGGCTGCGGCGAGTTTGGTCAGAACGGCACGCGAAATGGCAGTGATGTCATAGTCCTCACGCAGGGCGTCCGCAAGCAGCTTGCGACCGACGTTTTTCACCTCGATCTCCTCATTGCCGGTCAGTTTGGCGGCTTGGATCATCGCCTTCACCATGTCCGGCGCGTTGACCGGAAGCACAGCCAGAGCGTCACCGGGCTCGTAGGCAAGCCCGGATGCTGTTAGGGAAAATTCCAGGTGCAGGGTCTCCTTGGACGTGCCCTCGCCATTGAGCACAACCGAGTCGATGACCTCCGCTGGAAATGGATTTTTCTTCCCATACTCGACTGCAGAAGTCATCGGCGGAGTCACGTGTGCCACTGGAGCCGCTGATGTCGGAGCGAGCGCGGAGAGCGAATTTTCCAGCCATGAGACGTAGGCATCCTCGTAGTCCACATCGCAATCTTGGCGGGCGGCAATACGGGTGGCGCCGAGACCCTCCAAGCGGGCGTCCATGTCCTTGCCGATCTGGCAGAATTTTTCGTATGACGTATCGCCCAAAGCGCAGACGGAATAGCGGGTGTTAGAAAGCGCGATGTCCGCAGCCATGAAATCCTTGTAGAAGGTAATGGCGGATTCCGGCGGCTCACCATCGCCCCAAGTCGAGACAATGACTAACAGATTCGCCGCCTTCGCCAGATCCACGGGGGAAATCTCGGACATGTTTTTCATGGTCGCCTGGAAGCCGCGCTTTTTGGCGGCCTTCACCGTGCGATCCGCGAGCGCCTCGGAATTTCCCGACTCCGTGCCATAGAGGACCGTGAGTCTGCCAACGGCGACCGGCGCGGGCGTGGCGGGTGCGGGAAATCCCGCTGCGGCGAGAAAGCCGCTCAGCCAGCCGCGTTGGACGGGATCGAGACTGGCGAGGAGCGAATCCAACGCTTGGCGCTGGCCGAAAGTGAATGGGGCGTGCTCGGGAAGCATAATCCTTAGTTAATTACCTTGTTTTATGAGGTTTCGGCCAAAAAGTGATGCTTAATCACCCGAAACGCAACTTTATTTTGCGCTGACGGCAGATTCTTTGGGCGACTCGTCTGGCAACGAGGACACGATCCATCACGACCCAAAGCCACCCATAGGCATGGGATTTTCTGGGCCGTGGGTTTGGTGCTTCCTCAGATCCGTCCTGCGGCTTTGATGTCGAAATAGCTGTTTGCCAGTGCCACCGCGAACTCCTGCGCCGTGGTATCAAGAGTTAGGATTCCGTGCGCGCCGAGGGTGGCGAGAATTTCCCGGCGCTCCCGCACGTAGCGGTCGGCGGCGAGAAATTGCATGGCGGAGGAAAAAGTTTCCACCGGTTCGGTGATCGCGTCCTCGACGGCCCGCTCGCGCATCGAGGCGAGCAGGACGAGATGGCGGGATTTCAAAACCTGTAGGGCCGGCACCAGTTCCTTGCCGTCCTCTCCGCGCAGATTCGTCAGCAGGATCACCAGCGCGCGGCGGCGCTGGCGGGCCATTAGGTGCTCGACCGCACCGCTGAAATCGCTAGGCGCGGGCGTGGTTTGGTAATCATAGAGATGATTGAGCAAGATCGGCATCGCATGGGAACCCTTGATTGGCGGCAGCCAACGATCCGAGCCGCCGAAGGATTTCACCGCGACCTGATCGCCCTGCCGCAGGGCGACGTGCGAGACTAACAAAATGGCGTTGAGAATATGATCGAACTGCGGCAGCCCGCCGTCGAGTGCGCGCATCCGGCGACCGGTATCGAGCAGGAAGACGACCGACTGGTCGCGTTGTTCCTGATAATCGCGGCTGATGAGCATTTGCCGCCGGGAGGTTGCCTTCCAGTCGATCTGGCCGAGCGGATCGCCATCGCGATAGTCACGAAGCTGATGGAAATCCCGGCTCGATCCCGCGCGCGGCCGTCGCACGATGCCGAGGGGACTCGCACGGTGCTGCATGGCAAGGAGGGCGAAGCGGATAACCGGCTCGTAGTTTGGATAGACCTTCACTGTTTCCGCTGTGAGATGCTGGGATTTCCGTGACCAGAATTCTAACGGGGACAAACGCCGGACATGCACCGGGCCGAAGACTGCCGCGCCGCGTTCGGCTAGAATCACCGGATGAAACACGCGGATCTCGCGATTCGGCGGCACCGTCCCGGACCATGGCATGGCCGAGGCTTCCGCACCTTGTGGGATGCCGTCAAACATTTCCACCTTGGCCGGGCGATGGGTGTCGTTGCGCAGGATCAAACGAATTTCCCCGATCTCCCCGAGCGCGAAACGGCCCGGCAGGCGACGTTGCAAGTCCAATGGCTTGCGCATCCAGCCAACCACAGCATCGCCCAACGCCACCACCGCACCCGCCGCGCCGAGCCACAACCACGGCATCATCAGCGTGGGAACCGCCGAGGCCACGGCGGCTAACAGCAACCAAGCGGTGGCCAGTTTCAGCAGTCGGAAAGTCGGGCTCATCCAGCAATTATTGGCGTGGGGCGGCTACGCTTTCAACGATGGCTAACAGCACTTCATCCACATCTTGGCCGCTAATCGCGATCTCCGGCGTGAGCTGCACGCGGTGGCGCAACACTGGCAGGGCAGCACGTTTGATGTCGTCCGGAGTGACGAAGCCGCGGCCATCGAGCGCGGCGAAGGCCTTGCCGATGCGCACCAGGCCAATCGCACCACGAGTACCAGCACCCAGTGAGATCGAGCGGGACTCGCGCGTCGCCTGCGCCAGGGCCACCGCGTAGGCGACGACTTCCGGCACGATTTGCACCGCCGCCACGGCCTGTTGGGCGGCGATGATTTCCGCCGGACCACAGATCACGGCAACCCCCCTGTCCGCATTACCGGGAGTCTCGGCAGCGGCGCGGGTGACGATTTCGCACTCCGCCTCGTGCGCCGGATAGTCGATGAGCACCTTCATGATGAAGCGGTCGAGCTGGGCCTCGGGCAGCGGATAGGTGCCCTCATGCTCCACCGGATTTTGCGTGGCCAGCGTCATGAATGGCGGAGCAAGTTGCAGCGTCTCGCCGTCGATGGTGACCTGTTGTTCCTGCATGACTTCTAGCAGCGCGGATTGCGTCTTGGCCGGGGCGCGGTTGATTTCATCGGCTAACAGCAGGTTGGTGAAAACCGGACCTTGGCGGAGTTGGAAAGTCTGGCTTTTCATGTCGAACAAACGGAAGCCCGTCACGTCCGACGGCATCAAATCCGGCGTGAACTGGATCCGCGCGGAGGCCCCGCCGAAGGTCTTGGCCAAGGTGGTGACGAGGTGGGTTTTGCCAAGTCCCGGCTTGCCTTCTAGCAAGACATGACCTCCCGCTAACAAGGCGGCGATGACCTGCTCGATGACGACTTCCTGACCGAGGATCACGCGGCGGACTTGCTCGCGCATTTGCTGGATCAACTCGGCAAGGCCATGGACGGGCGCGGTGACGGAAGCGACGGGGGCGTAGGGATCTGGATTCATAAGAGTAGGATCAATGAAGAACTTGGAGCAGGCGTTGGAGATCGGCAGTGGTGCGGGTGAGGATGGCGGAGTCCGCCGGGACTGTTTCTGCCAGAGCGCGGAAAACCCGCTCGCGGGGCAGGTCGGCACGGTCGGCTAGAAATTGGAAAAAATCATCGTCGCGCCGACCGGACCGCACGCTTGACCGCTGGCCGCGCTCGACGATCTGCGCCCGCAGCGGCGCCAGCAAGCCAACCGCGCGGTCTAGCCGCCATTGGAAATCGCCAAGCGCTTCCAAATGGTGCTCGTAGCCTCTCAGCCGCGAACTAACAGATGTAGCTTTGAGTGGTCCGAAGCGGGTGAAATTCTGCCACAACCAAAGCAGCACCAGACCCGCCAGACCGATCAACACCGGCCACAGATGCTTTCCTAACATCCCCCATAGCGAAAGTCCCGAGCCACGCAGGAAACCAATGTTGCCCTCATCCGAAACCTGAATCAGCGCATCTAACAGCGCGGCATGATCCTTATCGCCGATCCACCGGTTGCGGAACAAACGGGCGTCCGTGAGCACCGTCATCCGGCCTTCACCGCGTTTGATAGAGGCAAAAACGCCGGACTTTTTTCCTTTCCCCGCCACGCTGGAGCCCGAACTGGCATTAACCTGATAGACCTTGCCCTGGAATTTTATTTTCTCGGAAGTCACTGTGCTGCTCGCAGTTTCTCGCTCTTTCAAATCCAAGCCCGCTCGCGCTAACAGTTTCACTAACGCCGGTTCCAGCTTGGTTTCCGTCGGATCGCCTAACCAATCGTCGGTCACCGACGCGTGTTCTACCAACAGCACCAGATGCCCGCCAGCAATCACCCAAGCCTCGATTTTGCGGGTGAAACTCTCATTGCTCAGGATCGCCGCCGGGACGAACCACACTGCATCGTCGGCAGTCGGGGGGGGCCATGTCGCGAGCGAGCGCACCTCGCTATCGAACTCCTGTCCCGCGAACCGCTCCGCCGCGAGCCAGGGATTGATCCGCGCCTTGCCCTTGTAGCCGGTCTCGTGTTTCACCTCGGTGTAATCGCAGGCTGTTAGTGTGAGCGCCATCCCCAGTATTGTTAGAAATCTCACCGCGCCGCCCCTTCCCCAAACGGCCACTGATGGCACAGCGATTTCACCTCCGCATCCTCCGGGCTGACACCCGCGTAGGCCCGCCGGATCCAGACCCCAGTGATGCCCCGGAAATAGCTAGGGTGTGCCCCCTCGCCCGCCGCCTCCACACGCCTCATGCAGTCGCCCTCGGTGTCCGACTCGTGGATTTCCACCCGGCCCAATTCCATCACCCGCGAGATCGACCCGCGATATAGCAGGCCAAGCGCCTCCTGCTGCCGCCCCTGCTGCCACAGCGCCCACGCGGCGGATGGCACATCCGCAGGCAGGGTGTCCGGGGATACCTCCATGCCCATCACCACTCGGGCGGACGGGGCGATCCGGTGCGCCTTCCCCCCCGCGCCCCGCATGAGGAAAATATGCCGGTATTTCCAAATAAGCCCTGCCAGAAATCCCACCAAAAGCACCACCACGCACACACCAAACAACTGCGTCAGGATTTTGATCAATCCTATCGGCAAACTTCCGCCGCTCATGGACGATTTCGGCACCTTGCTCGTCACCGTATGGACGATGAATGCCGGGTCCGCCTTCACCTCGCGGATCACCTCGGCGGGCGAGCGGGTGGGCTCACCTTGCGCCGATAATCCAGTTAGCAAAAACGCCAGCGCGAGCACCGCCACCTTGCCCAGTCGCTGCGCCAAGCGCTTGAAGGCCAACTCCACATCCCAGCCCTCCAACCATGTCCGGTTGTTGAGATAGACCCCGAAGCCCGCGCCGATCACGAACACATCAGTGAGTGACAGCGCCACCATCACGCAGGCCGTCGAAGTGCGCAGGATTAGCGTTGGGATTTCAAACGGATCCTTCGGATCCCAGGACTCTGCCGCCCGCTGCCACACGCCATCCTGACCTTCCGGGATCGCCAGCATGACCATCACCAGCAAGCCTATGCCGAACCACGCTCCTGCTAGATCCGAGAGGAAATACAACCACATCACCACGCCCTCGCCCCGCCTCGTCACTTGGCTGCAACGCTGCTTGTATGCCTTGCCGCGCAAGCCTTCCAGATCCTCAACCGCCAGCGTCACCGGCAGCCACGGGGAAAATCTCGCCCGGATGAAGCGGAAAAAAAACCGCCGCGTCCACGCCCTCGGTAGTTCCCGCCAGAGCGATTTCCATGACGGCTCCTCACCGAACAAGCGCCGGCTCAACTCGAACAATACCAGCCGCGAACCCACAGGTTTCCACCACCAGAACAGTAACAGCAGCGCCATCGGATGCGCCCATAAGAGCACCGCCGCGACGAGCGTAGGCAGACCCATCGCCAACCACCAGACAGTGATGCAGCGCCAAAAACTCCGCCTCACCATCGCGAATCCCAGATCCACCGCCTCCCAATCGCCACGCGGGCGGATCTCCGCCGTCACCGTGTCAAGGTGCATCGCGCGACCTCCTTCCTGCTAGGGAAAAATACGCGATATGCAGGACCCAACCGAGGATGCCCACGGTGTATTTCAAATTCGACGGAATTGCCTGCGCCGACCAGAACCCTTCCACACTCGCCGCCAGCGCAGTCATCAACGCCGCGCCGTAGATCAAGGGCAGCGCCTGCTTCGAGGCTTCCACCAGCGCCCTCACTCGGGGCAAGCGACCGGGCCGTAAGATCGCGAGGCCCAGTTTCATCCCCGCCATGCCGGACATCACCATGCCTAACAACTCAAACGACGAGTGTCCGGCGACGAATGACCAGAACGACTCAGGATTGCACGCATGGTCCGCATAGCCTGCCGCCGCGCCGATCTGTAGGCCGTTAAATAATAGGAAAAACATCGTCCCCAGGCCAGCCGCCATGCCACCCGCGAAGATCCGGAAGTCGATCCCGATGTTGTGGTTGATATAGAAGCAGAACATCATGAAATTCGAGCCATACTCCGCACGCAGGTGGCTGAGTTGTTCCTCCTTGCCGCCATACATTTGCTCCATCCCCGCCATCCCATCCGCGCCCAGCACCGCTTGGATCCAGCGGATGTCATGGTTTGCCGAAAGCATCATTGCGAAAAACGGCAACCAGAACAGCGCGCTGCACAACCAAAACAAGCGCCAGTCCGCCCGCACCGCGCGGGGAAATTTCACCGCCACGAAGGCCAGCACATTTTCCCAACTGCCACGCCGGGTCTGATAGATCAGTTCATAGCCACGGATCACCAGCCCGTTCAGCCGCTCTGTTAGTTGCGTGCCATACATCCGGGATTCCGCCAGTGATAGATCCAGACTCACCTCGCGGAACAACCGTGGCAGGCGCTCCGCCTCCGGCCCGGCCTTGCCCTTTTCGATAAGCCCCACCAAGCGCTCATAGTCCAACCAGCGATCCTGATTTTTCGCCTCGAAATCCCCAGAAGTCATCGCTCCCCCCTTCTCTCCTGCACCCAGTGCGCCATCGCCATCAGCCGACTCACGCCCGCCGCGCCGCTTGCGCCACTCAGCACCGAGGCCTGATCCGCGATTTCCGCCCGCCGTCCGTCCGACCACAGTCCAGCCCGCTCGCGGAACATCGCCAGCGCCCGCATTTCATTGGCGGTCAGTCCCACCGGCAGCGGCACGGCGGCCATCGGCGGCGGCACGGCGGCCATCGGCGGCGGCATCGCCTGTTTCGGCATGGCCGGGATCCGGTCATAAATCACCACCGTCCCCGCAGCGAGATCGCCGAGCCTTTGGAAGCGTTTCGTCGCCAGACAGCTCGTCACGCCGAAGCAGTAGGTGAAAAATGGCATCCCGTCGATGAAGCGCAGGAAATTCCGCACCACCGCCTGACCGAGAGTAATGGGCGAGCCCGTGGCCTGCACCACCCGCAGACCCATCAAGCGTTTTCCCGGCGTCGCCCCCCGCTTGCTGGACTCGAAAATCACCGGGTAGAGCCAATCCATGAGAAACCACGCCAGCATCATCACCCCCCCCACCACCTGCCCGCCAATCACGATGCCCGCGAAGCTCAACGCGATGCCCCCGGCGATGAGCACCACCGCCCGGATCGCAAAGTCGATGGCATACGCGCTCGCCCGCAGCATCGGACCAGCCATCCGCAGGCGGATTTCAATCCCCTCCGCCAGCTCCACCGCTTGCAAGGTATCCAGTTTCTCGTGATCCACCATCGTGCCCTTCCGCCGCCGAAACTAACGCCATCCCCGCACAGGTAAAGCCTCGTGGCAGGGAAATATTCGGGTGCCATTCCGTGTGCGGTGCCGGACAAAAAAGTTAAAAGGGACTTCCAGTCAGAACTGTTCCGCATGCTCAATGCTTCGCTGGGGAAAATAGGTGGACGCCCCTGTTTTTTTGGAATGACTGCTTCGGGGGAAGTGATAGCAAGGCGGGTTTGGAGCGGGCTTGAAATCCGGGCACGATAAGCCCCGCCTGCCGCAGCAGCTCCGGATCGAACACGCCCTGCGCCTCCGAAAAGCTTCCCAGGCTCACCGGGCGGCCACAGACCTCAGCCTGAACCCGCTTGAGATGGCTCGCGA
>JAYVNM010000085.1:0-40564 GCA_043758445.1 Akkermansiaceae bacterium
AATTTCGGGCATGGGAGTCTTTTCGGACTTCCATGCCCACTTTTTTTCGCGTCTAATACATTGTGCTTCAATCGTTAAGCTGGGCTGGGACAGGCTCTACCTATCGGCAGGTTTGGCCGTGGAGACAGTGACCATGGTCAACGAAATGGCGAGCAGGTGGACGAGTGCTTTTATGGGATTTCCGGCGGCCGGCGGACAAAGATTATTCATTGCGAAAATATCGTCGCGATCCAGCCATCAGACTGCTATCAATTTCCTCAACAACCCCATGATTGAATGGATCCTCCAGCGGCCGCCGCATGATTGCGATTCCACCGAAATCCGGGTGGCCGAACACCTCAAGCGGCTCACGGACTCGCCCTATCAATGGACGGTGATCTGGGGCTATTATTACAAGGACAAGCGTGGAACCGAGCGCGAGGGGGATTTTCTCATTCTCGGTCCTGCGGGCGGATTACTGGTCCTCGAAGTGAAGAGCTCGCTGCCACGGCACAATCCTGAAACCGGACGTTGGGAGGGTGCTGGGGGGAAGGACCCGATGGAACAACTCATCGCGGAATGGCAGGATGTGATCTCCGGCATTCGTGGGAAAGGCGAGGCTCCGTTCATCGAAAAGGTGCTCTGCGTTCCCTACGTCGATGCCCCGACCGACGTGCAATTCTTCCAAGGCATTTCACGCCGCTGGCTGGTCGCTGGCAACGATTTGGAAAACTGGCTCGCCACCTGGCTGCGGACCTTCGGTGATAATGCCCGCAAACCCGTCAATCCGCTGCAAAAACGCGCGGTGCTCGCCGCCTTCGGCCAGGGTTCGCTGCCTGAGGAAAAACGGGCGTTCATCGATCACACCGAGCAACTCTTCGCCCGGCAGTTTACCAGCCGGTTTGCCCTGCTCGACCAACTCTCCGACAACCGCCAGCTTCTCGTCCGTGGCGGCACCGGGACTGGCAAAACTTGGCACGCCCTCGAACAGGCGTTCCGCTTCGCCACCCAAGGGGAGGGCAGGCGAGTGTTGTTTCTCACTTACAACAAGGCGCTCACCGCCCAGTTGCGGCGCATCGTCGCACTGCGGAAACTCGATCACGGAGAAGTGATCGTCCGTGGCTGGGAGGAGTTGTTTTTCGAACTGATGGAACTTGCCGGTTCGCCGGTCGCAAGCCCTGCGGCAGGCTCCGACATTCGCTCGTTTTACGAAATTGAACTCCCCCGGCAGGTGCTTGAAACGTCACGAGACGAAAACCTTCGTGCAAGGTGGCCGACATTCGATGCTCTGGTCGTCGATGAAGGTCAGGACCACGATACCAGTTGGCCGAAGGAAATTGTCGCTCGACCCGAGGAAAGCAGCGGGTGGTGGCACATCTATCAACTGCTGCTGACCGATGGACGAAACGCAGATGCCAGCATTTTTTACGACACCGCCCAACGTCCGCCGTTCCGCTCTGCCGAGCGTTTCGATCCCGCCGCTCTGGCCGCCGCGTGGTCACAACCCGCGCACGTCCGGCTTCAGCCCGCCGTTCGCTTCACCCGCCCGCTCTGGCAGTTTTTCCGCGCTCACTCCAGTCCGGCGACGGCTGGCATGATTGAGGCTCTGGGAACCGGCGACCATTTGCCGGAAGGTCCAGAGCCGGAAACCCATCCGCTGCCCCCCGGAACATCTGCCCAAACCATGGTCGAATCCATCCTGCTTGATTGGAAAAAATCTGGCCTCTGCAATCCCGAGGAAGTCCTGATTCTCCACGCCCAGTCCGACATCGCCAAAAGCCCTCTCGGCGATCTCCGTGTCCTCGCTGGTCGGAACCTCCGCGAATGCACCGAGCAAGAAGACGCACCGAATACGATCCGCCACACCTCCATCCACAAGGCCAAGGGACTCGACTCGAAGGCGGTCATTATCGTCGGCCTGCCGACTCACAAGGATCTTCCCTCCGACTACGATCACTTCTCCTGGTTCATGGCCGTGAGCCGGGCGCGGCAGTTGCTGGCGGTGGTGGAGAGCGCCGCAGAATGAAATTGGCATAAAAACGCCAAATTTTTCAGTTTTCCAAAGCCTGCCCCCGTATTTGTCCCACCCCCTGTGGTAATAACGGAGTCGCTGAGATGCTGAAAGCCGGGAGAGCGATCGCGAACTCTTCCGAAACCGGCATAGCCGCAAACCGCTTGGACCCAGTCAAACGCTGAAATTCCCTTTACCATGATCCGCCGCTCCTTTTTTCAGCTTCTCACAGCCTGTGCAATACCGCTGCCCCGCGCACCTTCCGCCTTGACCGCATGGAACTCCGCAAAGGTGGCTGGGACTACCAGTCCCAGTCCAATCTCTGACCCCTCTCCATCAATTTCCTATCAATCTGCCAACGAAATGACAATCTACGCGCAGCAGGACTGAGAACGGTCCGTAAGAGTTCACCAGCGCTAAGACTTCGTCACTTCACTTATCCATTTCCCGTGCTTATCGCCTCCGCCATCGAACGCCTTTACGAACTCCACGTCGGCATCATCGGCGTGGCGGGGGGAGCGCACCTCACTTTTTGTCAAATTCTCGCTTCCATCCTATCAGGAATTCGCTTTACTCACTGTGACATTGAACACCACCATTTCTATGGAGAATCCTCTAACCTTCGTTGATCTTTTCTGCGGTTGCGGCGGCTTCAGCCTAGGGCTGGAGCGGGCTGGCTTCAGGGGTCTCGCCGCCATCGACTTTAATCCCGAAGCGGTCCAAGTTTTCCGGGCGAATTTTCGTAAAATCCCACACATCCTCGAAAAAGATCTTACCTCGTTTTCACCGTCCGATCTTGCAGCGCTCATCGGAACCAATCGCGTCGATCTCATTGTAGGCGGCCCGCCTTGTCAGGGTTTTAGCACCGCCCGACAGGTGGACGGTGCCAACCATGGCGAACGTTTGAAGGATGATCCCCGGCGGCATCTCTACAAGGAGTTCCTTCGGCATGTGGGGCATTTCCAGCCAAAGGTTTTTGTCATGGAAAACGTGCTTGGCATTCGCTCGGCAGCGGGCGGGCAATACTTCTCGAAAGTCCAGGCGGAGGCCCGCAAGCTTGGCTACCGCGTGCACGCACAGATTGAGGAATGCGTGAAGCTCGGTGTCCCCCAAAAGCGCCGCCGCCAGCTTTTCATTGGTACCCGAGAGGATCTGCCCGGCTATTTCCATCCTAAGCTAAAACTCCCTAACCGAGCTATCCCTGATGCCACCCTTTGGGAAGCGATCGGCGATTTACCAGCATTGAAGGCGGGCGAAGGCGAAGAGAGCAGGGATTACGACATTTCGAGGCGCATTGATAAAATCACCTCCCGTTCCTCCCAATACCTCTCGCGAGTGCTTGAAATCGAGAAAGCGGAAAAACTCACCGCTCACCGTGCCCGGCCACATAGTGCCCGTGACCTCGGCGACTTTTTAAAGCTCAAAGAGGGAGAAAACTCTGGAGAAGCGATACGGCGCAACGTCGAGTTCGACTTTCCCTACGACAAAACCACTTTCAAGGATCGCTACACGAGGCAGCATCGGCATCGCTCTTGCTCGACCATTGTCGCCCATCTGGCAAAAGACGGCCTGATGTTCATACATCCTACCCAAAACCGCACACTCACGCCTCGCGAAGCTGCCCGTGTGCAGAGCTTCCCGGATTGGTTCCAATTCCCTGTCGCGCGCACCCACCAATTTCGCGTAATTGGAAATGCCGTTCCTCCGCTGGTGGGTGAGGCGGTGGGAACAGCCGTGAAATCTTTCCTCAAGAAATCCATGAAGCAGCAGAAGCAAATCAAATTTGATCTATCACCCCTTCCGAGCAGCGAGAAAGAAGCCGTCCGTTGGCTTGTTCCGCTGCTTGATTTGGATTCCCGTACTCTCAAGGAAGTGCCGATCAAGGCGTTCAAGCAAGCGTGGTATTCGATCAGCTTCCTCTTCATGGGGCTTCACCCGGACGGGGCACTGGAGCACGGCAAAGAAGTAAGTAACGACACCGAGGATTACGCGGTCGTCTCCGCAGGAGATCCAAGACTTGTCAATCCGTGCTATGTCCAAAGTGGATGGCCGGTTGTGCTGGAACGCGTAGCAAGGGAAGCATGGCGACGTTATGAAGGTGGGCTATTAGCTGACGAGGAGCTATACTGCTCAGATGCTCAAATGGCTGGAGCCTGCTTCCGGAATCCTGAACTTCTTAGATCGTTTAGAGATGATCGACAGTCTGTAGCGTAACAAAGATTTTGAAAGGTCTCCCGCAAAACGATTTTGAAGTCGTAGAGCCACGTGCCGCATCGCTCGTCGAATCACTACGCGCTTTTGGTTATGACTTGGGCAGTGCTATTGCGGATCTTGTGGACAACAGCATTACAGCCAAGGCCACGACAATACGTGTAGATTTCGGATGGGATGGAGCAGCATCTACCATATCGATCACGGATGACGGAGAAGGAATGGATAAAACAGCCCTACGCACGGCAATGAGAGTGGGGAGTCGCAACCCAAATGAGCTTAGAGCGAATCATGATCTTGGGAGATTCGGACTAGGGCTAAAAACGGCATCGTTTTCACAGTGCCGCTGCGTGACTGTGATTACAAAAAAAAGTGGCGGAGAGGAATCTGTGATGCGCTGGGATCTCGACCATATCTCGGATAAGGACGCATGGCATGTTCTGCTTTCTCCGCGTGATGGCACAATGAAGGATCGGGTAGGTTTGAAAAACTTGAAATCAGGAACCCTCGTGATGCTTCAGGATCTTGACCGTGTTCCGGGAATTCCTAACAAAGACGAAGTAGGTAGCAAAGAATCCTTCATGCGGCAGTGCGAAGAAGTGGAAGAATACCTATCACTTGTATTTCATCGGATTATCGAACCACCAAACAGTGTGCAGATTTACGTGAACAATCACAGAATCACACCATTCGATCCATTTTTTGTCGTAGAGGCCACGCAAATTCTTCAATCCCATAGGCTACGCGATTCGAATGGTGCAACGGTTTTGGTCGAACCATTCGTCATGCCTCACGAATCGAAAGTGACCGACCAATCAGCACGGGAAAAAGCAGGCGATAGTCGGGACTGGGTGGCGAGGCAGGGGTTTTACATCTACCGGCAGGATCGTCTTTTGGTCGCAGGCTCTTGGCTCGGATTTCGTGGATGGAGAAAGGATGAGCATCATAAACTCGCACGAATACGTATTTCAATAAGCAATCAATCCGACGACTTGTGGCAGATAGATGTCACAAAGCGCAAAGCCTCACCGCCCGAGCAATTCAAAGAAATTCTTCGTAAGATCGGACAGACCACGAGGGAACGAGCGAAGCGGGTTTACACATACCGTGGAACGCGCATTACGCCTTCCTCGGCCTTTGATCTGAAGTTCGTCTGGGAACAGGTTATTTTGCACGGCCAAGTGAGATACCGGATTAACCGTGAACATCCTCTTGTGATGGCCGCAAAAAAGTCCGGGGATGCCCCTGCGCTTGAACGGCTCCTGAAGGTAGTCGAAGACCATTTTCCCACACATCTGATTGATCCCAACCCACCGGATGATCGAGCGATTGCAAACGTGCAATCATCATCCGGTGATGATCTCGAAGTCCGTAAGATGCTGGTCACATCATGGCATTCGCTTAAAGACAAGGGTCTTGATCACTCCCAAATTATGCCAATGCTTGCGGCTTGGGAACCTTTCAACGCGCATCCGGCACTAGTTGCACTATTGCAATCAAACCCACCCTACTGATGATCGATTTAAATGACGCTGAAAAACTGGTTCTAGACAATGTGAGCCGAGCCATGCGGGACGGAACGAAACGAACACCGGAAGATATACGGACGTTAGTCGATTTGTATGCAGGAGTCGCGAAGGTCACCATACCCGGCCTACTTGTTAGGGTCGATGAACTGGTTGCTGAAATCGCACATGCGGCTTCGGTTTGGACACAGAGTTCCATTTTTCTGACAGATGGCAAAGTCCGTCCGTGGTGGATCGAACGTAAGCCGGATATCGAACCGATGCGGTTTTGGAGGCGTTACAGAACCTATCTTGCGGAGGAGAAAAACTTCGGAGAAAAGGAGTTGGATTCGGTGGATGAGCAAACAGATACGGTATTAGACCGAATTGAAGATCCATCAAAACCGGGAGTTTGGGATGTCAGAGGGATGGTGGTAGGCAGTGTGCAATCTGGCAAAACTGCGAACTACACGGGTGTGATCGCGAAAGCATTGGATGCCGGATACAAAATCATCATCGTTTTAGGTGGCATTCACAAAAACCTCCGTGCCCAGACACAAGAACGCATTGATGAGGGAATAGTCGGTTTTGACAGCCAGCGCAGGCCCACTAATGGGAGATCGGATTACCGGATTGGGGTTGGCAAAATTATTTCACCACTGCTCGGCAATACTCCCGGTATCACCACAATGACTAGTAGCGCAGACAACGGTGATTTCACCGCACGGGCACAATCGGTCAACGTCAGCTTGAAAGGCGGGCCCATAATTATGGTTGTGAAGAAAAACGTGAGCCCACTGAAGAACATTTTAAGTTGGCTAGATGTTGCGGGTGGCAATTTGGGACACAAGGAAAAGGGGCAGCCGATAGAGGGGCTACCGCTTCTTCTGATCGACGACGAGGCGGACAACGCTTCCATCAACACCAAGGATAGGCCTGCTGCGGATGACGATGAGATAAGCATTACTCGCACAAACCAACTGATACGGCTCATCTTGGCGAGATTTGAGCAGAGTGCCTACATAGGCTACACAGCGACACCTTTCGCCAATATTTTCATCGACCCTGAGTCCGAGCGTGATGAGGAGGGCAAGGATCTCTTCCCAAGAGATTTCATCGTCAATGTAAGACCCAGCTCACGTTATGTAGGGCCGGCCAAAGTTTTCGGATATTCCGCTGAGCTTGAGACCGGGATTGAAGATGCCTCTCCTCTTCCCGTTTTCCGAGCGGTTACCGATCATGAGGATGCTTATCCTCCCAAGAACAAAGCGGCTCCAAGTGAATTACCGGTCTCAATGGTAGATGCGGTGTTGTCTTTTGTCCTTTCGTGCGCGGCGCGACGCCTGCGAGGGCAGAAGAAGGCTCACTGCTCTATGCTGGTCCATGTGTCTCATTACAAAGCAGTGCAGGAAGGAACTCGCGATCTTCTTGACGAAGCTTTTGGAAAAATCCGAAGAGCAATTCGATATGACCTTTCAAGTCAGATCTGGCAACGATTGGAAGAACTATGGGAGAAAGATTTTTGCCCTTGTACAGATGCAGTTAGAATCCGTGAAGCTGACGAGCGTCTGATCACAGCCAAATGGCAGGACATTGCTAAAGAGCTTTCGGTGGTTGTGGACAAAATTTCTGTAAGGACAATCCACGGAACCAGCGGAGAACTATTGGACTATGGACGTGAAACTGAAGGGCTTTATGTCATAGCAATAGGCGGAAACAAACTCTCACGGGGACTCACACTGGAAGGACTGACTGTGAGCTATTTCCTCCGATCCACCAAAATGTATGACACCCTGATGCAGATGGGGCGATGGTTTGGCTATAGGGAAGGTTATCTCGATCTTTGCCGACTCTACACAACAGATGAACTCCGTGACTGGTTCAGTCATGTGGCATTCGCAGAGGAGGAGCTAAAAAGGGAATTCGAACACATGTCGAACGCTCGCCTGACCCCAGCAGACTATGGACTGCGTGTCAGACAGCATCCTGACGGGATGCTTGTCACAGCACTCAACAAAATGGCTCACGGTGAAAGCAGGGAAGTAACTTTCGCTGGCCAGCTTGTGCAAACTGCGTTTTTCACTCGGGATGCTGAAATACAGAAAGGCCGTGCTGCGACCTGCGAGGAATGGTTGAAATCCTTGTCTGATTTCAGATCGGATTCTGCCGGACATTTGCGTTGGACTGCAACCCGTGCACAGATCCTTGGACTATTGGAACGCCTACGTAAACCGGGCTTTACACATCCGAAATGTAGCCGCTTTGGGCCTGAACTTCGCAGTTTCATCGAAGCTCAGGAAGAGAACGGAGGGTTGGCCGTGTGGACTGTGATCGTTCCTAAAGGCGTGAGGAAAGAAGCGGAAATCGCGGGAGGAGTTGTGAAACTCGTGCGGAGAAAAGATGTTACGCCGCACGAATCATACTACAGTCTCAGTAAGGCCAACGTCCAAGATCCTGCTCATGAGATTCTCGATCTAGATGAGCTTGAATTTACGCCCGAGCTACTTTCCGAAGCACTCGCAAAGTTAGAAGTGACCCAACGTGCTAATCAAATCCCCCTCATACGCCCTGGTGAAGAAGCGCAGGCAGTCGCGGCTTCAGTGGGTAGTCCGGTTTCCGACGCGGTGATTGCATTAGGTAAAGTACGGGGCAACGTGGGTGCAAGCCGCATTAGGGAAGAAGTAAGGCAGCTTCGGCCAAGTGGACGTGGTCTATTGATACTATATGCTATCTCCACGGAAGACGTTGGGGGATTGGAAGAAGTTCCTTTTGTCCCAGGCTTGGCGCTGAGCTTCCCGGCCACAGATCGTGCACGGCGCGTTCAATACAAAGTTAACAAAGTATGGATCAAAGAGCAGCTTGATCGATACGAACTGGGGGATGTTTTCGATGAAGAAGATTGAGGAATTATGGGTGGAACTGGAAGCCGAGCTTGCTTCCAGTGCGTGTGCAACTTCGGGAGCCGGAAATCTCACAAGGCTTGCAACACCAGACATCGGACAACGCTTACGTGTCGGCGTAGAGGCTCCCTCCAAAGTACGGCTATTAATGTTTTCGGCGGATACATCTGCACTACCACCACGTACAGCGTGGCCCGAGTGCCGAGGGTTGGAGCTTCTAATCGAGCATGGGAACTTAGGGAAGTCCACTCTAGTCGTCAGACTACGCGATCCCAGAGGGAAGGATGTTTTTACAGCTCTAGCAGAAGATTTGGCTAAGAAAGCGGTCGGCGGCACAGAGGCTGATGCGGCAAGGCGGGTGATCGCGGCATTGGCGCGATGGCAGAGATTCTTGGCTTCAATTGGACGCAGTCTTTCAGATGAAGCGCGGCGTGGTTTATGGGGTGAGTTGAAAATTCTTGAAGACATCATTATTCCTTCAGTAGGAATCGAAGTCGCTGTGGCTGCTTGGAAGGGTCCATACGGTGCATCCCAGGATTTCCAACTATCAGACGTGGCACTTGAAGTGAAAACGCGGGCGGCAAAATCACCTGCTGTGGTTCGTATTTCAAGCGAACGACAACTCCACCAGGAACCTTGGAAACACCTTATCCTGTTGCAGGTGGCCGTCGATGAGCAGGACGGGGCAGGTGAGACGCTGCCGGACCGGATTTCAAAGCTCAGGAAGCTTGTGCAAGGTCATGCTGCATCGGAATTTTTCGAGGACGCACTGCTAGAGGCTTATTGGCTAGACGCGGAAGAAGAGAAACATCGGATTCGTGGCTTTATGGTGCGGGAAGTGGAGATGTTCAGGGTGGAGGGGGACTTTCCCCGCCTAACGCCACCGAATTTACCGCAGGGAATCGGCGGGGTGGTTTATGACCTCTCGCTAGATGCGGTTGCGGGGTATGCGGTTCTTCGTGAAGCGGTTGAAGACATTTTAAAACAGTCAGGAAAATGAGTGATATAGAGTTAAAAGAGCTTGCAGGACATTTGGATGCGGAAGTGCTAGCACGTTGCGCGGGGGATCAAGATCTGGGTGGGCCAGAGGATGGGTTTACCGACGTGATGCTGGAGTATCTGGCACGCGAAGGACAGGTCGATACGTGGGAGATCGGCTATGCGAAAAAGCCTGGGCGCAAGGGGGCACCTGCGTACAAGATCAACGCTTGGCATATCCACTCGCAGGGAGAGGATGACAGTGCCCCAATGGTCGATCTTTTCGTGACGCTCTACGATCCAGAAATGGGAGGGGAGCCGGTTCCGAAAGCGCGAATCGCAGAGCATTTCCAGTGGGCGAGGAATTTTCTTGAGGCGTCGCTGACAGGCTTTGGTGGAAGGATGCACGAAATGGAGGAAAGCGCGCCGCCCTATGAATCTGTGCAGACGATCTACCGGCGGAGAGCGGAGTTGGAGACGGCGAGAATTTTCCTGCTGACCAACGGTGTCGCAAAGCTGAGCGAGGAGGTGGATGCACCGATCCACGGGGTGAAAGTGAAGCATTTCCTCTGGGATCTCGAAAAAATGCGAAGGCTATTGGGAAGTGGTCAGGAGCGAGAAACTATCGTTATCGATCTCGAAGGCGTTTACGGGGGTGGCGTGCCATGCATTTCTAGGGATGACGGAACCGGTGAATACACGGCGTATCTTTCCTTTTTCCCGGCGACCCTTTTGGCAAAAATTTACGGAGATTATGGTCCACGGCTGCTAGAAAAAAACGTCCGCTCCTATCTCCAAGCCCGAGGTAAGGTAAACAAGGGCATACAGACGACTATACGTGATGCCCCACAGCGGTTTTTAGCATACAACAACGGCATTTCGGCCACAGCGGAGATCGTGGAAGTTTCACAAGATGGGAAGCTCCAGTTGTTACGCGATTTCCAGATCGTAAATGGCGGGCAGACGACGGCTTCGATCTATCATGCGGTCAAAAAAGAGAAGGCGGATATTTCCAATGTGTCGGTGCAGGTCAAGGTTACTGTGGTTCATCGTGCCGAGCAGGTGGCAGAATTCGTGCCGCTAATTTCGCTATACGCAAACAGCCAGAACAAGGTGAACACTGCTGACTTTTCCGCGAACGATGTTTTCCATCAGAAGCTCGAATCCCTTTCGCGGACGATATGGGCACCCTCTGCGGACGGGATGTCACGTGGAACGCGCTGGTATTACGAGCGGGCACGAGGTTCTCATTTGGATGATAAAGCACGTGCGGGAACCCCATTACGCCAGAAAAATTGGCTGGCGGAAAACCCTATGGCGCAGAAATTCACAAAGACCGATGTCGCTAAGTTTGAGCACACATGGGATCAGCTTCCCCATGCGGTAGGGAAAGGCGCCGAGAAGAATTTTGTGGAGTGGACGTTACGACGCGCAAAGATGAAGGGAGAACTTCCTGATCAGGTGTTTTTCCACCGGTTGGCAGCAAAGGCGATTCTCTGGCGGCAGGCTGAGAAGATCGTGACCGGGCTGAAGCAGGGTGGCTATCGCGCGAACGTGGTGGCTTACTCGTTAGCTTGGCTATCTCGTGCGACCAGCGGAAATCTCGACTTGGAAGGAATTTGGGAAAACCAGAAGCTTCCTGTAAATGTGGAAGATGCAATCCAACGCATCGCCATCGAAGCATTTACATATCTCACGGAAACGGCAGGAGGCCGCAACGTGACGGAGTGGGCCAAACGTGAGGAATGCTGGGATGGCTTTAAATTGAGGAAGATAGAGATTCCCGAGATGCAAAGAGAGCGCAGGAAACCGAAGGTGTCCACGGTATCCACTGATGCGGTAACCAACCCGGGCGCAAGGGAGAAAATGTCGTGGCAAGTGTTGTTCGGTGAAATTCAGAAGCTCGGCATCGGGACTTGGGATGACCTCGCAAGTTGGGGCAAGGAAACCGGGAACCTCGAACCTTGGCAGCAGACGCTCTGCATAAACTTCCGGGCGAAGTTGGAAAGAAATAAGAAACCAAAAACACCAGAATGCGGTGCGATGCTCGATATGCTCGATGCTGCCTATGAAAAGGGTTTTCAGCCGTGACTACGGATGATAGAGTGAGACTTGCCCAACGCTGGGAAAGGCTATCAGAAAGAGCGAAAGGCACGGCCTTGTCTTCGTCACAGGTTCGGGATCTCGCGCGGCGAGCAGGATTTGATTGGTATGTTTCTAGGGGAGATGAACGTCTCGTGGATTTTCTCGACTATGATGGGAAGGGAATTTTTCAACTTTATAGTTTAGGGAAAACAAAGATCACCAGACTCTGTAATATCCTAGAAACTCTATTGGAAGGCGATTCCGAAATTGAACAGGAAGTGGAAGTGGACATCCCGCCAATGACGAAGGCTTTCGAGACGTTGGAGCTGTGGAATATACCCTTGGAATTTCCATGTCACTTAGTGGCTTTGCCTATCCGCATAAGTAACTATTGCGAAGAGAATCAAATTGCTACGCTGGAAGCGCTTCTGGGCGAGTGGGAACGGTTGGGACATTCCGGATTCAAAGCAAAACAGAATCTTGGGCGGAAATCAGTTGATGAACTGGAAACATTCATCAGCAGTCTCGTCTTTGGAGATTTCAAATTGGCTTCGCGTTTCCTTCCACTTGAACCGGATGGCTCCGGAGTGGATTTTGCAGCTTCTTTGGCTCATGTCCTGTTGGAACAGTCGCCTGCGGAATTGGAGATGCTAAAGCTTCGTCTTCAGAATGGAATGACGTTGGAAGAGAGCGCCGTAACTTACGAGCTAACGAGGGAAAGAGTCAGACAAGTGGAGGCCAAGTTTCTCGCTCAGGTGTCGTTGAGGTTGGATCATTTCCGCAGTTTGCACGAGGATCTTTTAAGAGCATGGGTCGAACAGGAAGACTGGTTCGCATTGGTCAAATGGAACGGAGGTCCCGATCACGGTCTGCTTGCCAAGGCGGCGCTGGAATCAATCTTCCGCGACAGTCCACAGGGGGTCGCTCGTGGACTCTCGGGCGAGGCACGGATGGAAGAACTGGAGGACAAGCTAGCGGCCTGTCCTGATCTTTGGTTCGGTGGGACGAGCCTTGAAGGTTTTCTCGGCGGAGTGAATGCGGATGAAAAGGAAGCGTTTTGCGAACAGTTAACTGCTGGAAGGCGTTTCCGCGTTGATCACGCGACCGGGCGCGTCCATCCGGCGAGAACCGATTTACGGCGCTGCATTGAGGCGATGGTCGAGGAGGAAGACGATCCCATCCCACTTACGTGGATCGTCAAGCTCGTCAGAAAGACGGGTTATCATCCTAAGATTGAGCGCATCGACGTGTTGCGGAGAAGAAGTTCGTGGCGACAGATAGACCATTTTCCTGACCAGATGATTCTCTGGCGGGAATAATTGCGGATGGGGCCATCAATTACGAGTTTGGGAATCGCTTCGTATTAGAGCGATGGCCATGACAGGTAGTAATCGCTGGCAATCTCACATGCTCAAAATAGGAAATCGGAGCTTCAGATCCGATGCCAGGCGAGATGGACCGAGTCTGGGCGGAGACGGGCGTGGTCGTGGAAGTGGAGCGGTTGGTTGGCGCGGGTTGCGAGCAAGTGTCCGTGCGGAGAGCTTTCGGTGAAGCGGCCAACGGCGACGTGTATCAGCAAGTTATCGCCTTTGGGGATGACCGTCCACAGCCCGGCGTCGAACATCCAGTGGGCGTCTGGCGTCAGAGCGAGGCCGTTGCCGGGATCGTCGTTGCCGCTTTTGGCGTGTTGGTGGATGTGGGCGGCCTGAACGATATAACCTTCGGTCGTTTCAAGCTTGTATCCGGTTAGGGCGCAGGTGAATTGATAGCCGCTGGTGACATCAATCTTGAAACGACTGTCACGCCCCTTTTTCTGGGTGGCTTTGAAGGCGTCGGCGTCTTGCCTGAACTCGACCATCTCGGCGGTATCAGGGATAGGCAGCCCCAGGCGTTCGCAAAGCCCCACTTGTTCACACGCCGTGAAATAGCGGGCGATCATGACTTGGCGAGCTTCCCGGCGAAACGTGGCGTCTTGGAGACAGGCAAAGAGATCGAGATCGAGTTTGCAGAGACGGGTGGTGAGTTTGGATTTCGACGGGTTGCCGTTTTCGTCGAAACGCTCCCAAATGGAATCGCGGTCACCGCCGAGAGCATTGAAGGGCATAGTGATGTCCGGACGGTTGCGCTGGCGATGGAAAACCAAGTCCCAGTAACTGCGAAATTGGGAGACGAGGCGTGCCTGATAGGAAACGAAGGCATCCTTAACTTCACCCGCCTCGATCAGGTCGATGACGCTGAGCAGCATCAGCGGCTTGTGGGGCGCGATGCCGCGTGCCTCGGTGCGTGCGGCGTTGAGGTTGGCGAGTTTGCCGAGCCAGTGATTGCAGGGAGGTTGCAAGTTTTTAGGGGGGAAGTTGAATCAGCGATTCGTTCATCGTGTGCCGGAATATCCGCATTTGGGCAATCGCTTCTTCATGGGTGTTGAGAGGGTGTTTGGCACGGGATTCGCGAAGTTTGTCGGCGTGCCACTGCCGGGAGGCTTCTGCTTGTCGGAGAACGAGTTCGAGCGGTGCGGGCGGCATGGCAGCGAGAACCATGCGTGCGGCGACGGCGGTGGGAAGTGGCAGACTCGGTTTCATGTGGCGATGATGAGCAAATGCCGTCGTTAGCCAAGGCGGGATTCCTTGTAGGAGAGAGATGCCGATTCACCGGTGACTTGGGGTGTGACTTGGGGTGTGACTTGGGGGGGGGACTTGGGGGGTGTCTGGTGCCGCGACTTGCCCTGTAACTTCACCTGTGACTTCACCTGTGACTTCCGGGGTGACGTTTTTCTCAGATCGCGGGCCATTTTCGTGGCACCACGGAAATAGTAAGCCGATCAATTTCGTGGCCTCACGAAATTGATAGAGGGATCTGCCTTGGTGACCGCACGCCGCTGAAACTGCTGTCATATGGTGGTCGCAGTTCATCGCCGTTTCTTTCGCAAGTAAAAGTGCGACGGTCATAGACACGCCGCTACAGGACGCCCAGGCAAGTCATCAAGGCGATGGGATACAGCGATGATGAGGCGAATGAGGCGATCCGCTTGAGCTGGTGCCACCTGACGCCGGAGGTGGATTGGGAAG
Organism: Akkermansiaceae bacterium; assembly: GCA_043758445.1. GTDB lineage: Bacteria > Verrucomicrobiota > Verrucomicrobiia > Verrucomicrobiales > Akkermansiaceae > Luteolibacter. The sequence goes on from JAYVNM010000085.1 coordinate 14,735, forward strand.
GGCTTGCAGAGCGGGTAAGAAATTTATATTGAAGTCACATGCCTCAGGTGGAATTAGAAATGGATGTGTTGGCACGTCTTCGGCTCGAAGCGAGAAAAGATGGTGACGACCTCTCCGCCTGTTTGCGCCGATTGATTGACAACGCCCAGAGCAAAAAGGGAAGCAAGCGAATGACGCTGGACCAAATTCGGATCCCTGAGCGTCTGAAGCCGGAATCACTGGCGCTCAGTTATCCATCGGCAATCCTACGGTTCATGTGTGCGCTGGGGTGGCTGAACAAGAAACACGGCGCGGAATTTTCCATGGTCCAGCACTACACCGGGCGAGGCAGGATCTATTTCGCAAAAAGCCCCCAGGCCATTCTGGACGGAGGAAATAGCACCAAACCCCAGCGTATCCCTGAATCCGATTTCTGGGTCTGCACAAATTTATCAAACAAGATGAAGGGCCAAATTCTCGAAGGGGTGATGACCATCCTTGGTTACCCTCCAAATGAAAGGCGGGCATGGTCCAGCGCGATCGAAGGTGAGGAATCTGATGAAGGTGAGCATTCTCGGGAAGATCACCAAGATGATCCAGATGACGACGACATCAGAATCTAGCAGACATTTCTCTAATCAAGAGAGCTTAGGTAGCTGTGCCGTGACCGCCTCCCACTTCTCTTTCGTCGGCTGATGATGGATGCCCTGTTCGCGGAGGAACTTTTGACGGGTTTGTTCCAAGTGATCCCGGAGCGCCTTCGTGCGATCCGACTTGCCCCGGCGGGCGAAGCAAATCCGGTAGTGGTCATATTCGTGGAGGCGCTGCTTGAAGAGCATCCGCACGGTGAGATCGTAGAGTTCGTTCGGATGGTAACGGTAGTTCGCGTCCATCCGGTTGCGGTCTTCCACGTAGCGCAGCACCGCCCGCATGTCTTTCACGACCGCGTAGAACTTGAAATCCAGATTCAGCAACATCTCGAACACCTTTGCGCGGATCTCCAGATGGTCGTCCTTGGCGTGAAAAGCGCGGAAGGTCTTCAGGGCCGCCGGTTGGAGCGAATAAATCGACGCATAGAGCGGATGGGCCACCAAGTCACGGCGCAGTTTCTCCAATGCGGCGGCAGCCTCCGCATCACAGGCGCCGCGGACCATTCCCAGCATGAAGAACTGCGGGGCCTCGGGATCGGCGAGACGGTTCCTGCCCTTGGGGCCGAACAGCACGCCGTCACCGGCCTCGTCCACGTGTAGGTGGCCGTTACCGGTGCCGATGCTGGTGTGGTGTCGTTCATGCTTCACCAACGTGGCACCATTGGGCCTCCGGGATCGAGCGAAGAAATGAGCCGGGCACGGCGATCTGATTTTTCCATTCTGCCGGAAACGTGCGGGCGGGTTGGCGAGGGCCTGACCGATATTAGTGAATTCCTGATCGCGAGGCACTGTGGGAGAATTCCCCAAATCGTCCGTGCCGACCCGGCAATGACCGGATCGCCGCTCGATTGGCGATGGGACATCCGGGATCAGTCAGCCGTTTGATTTCCGCTGGACGAGGGGATGAGAATCTGTCAGTTAGGAGAAGCGAACTGGAACAGCTATTGACTCAAAATGAATGAAACATGCAAAATAGCAGAACGTGTGAATCCGCGAGGACTGGTACCATTTATGGGGACGTGAGCGGGTTTTAATCTAACCACTCACCACCAGCTTCGGGATTGAGGCTAACAGGCGTTTGGTATAGGCGGCCTCCGGGTGGTGGAAAACTTTTCCCGCCTCACCGGACTCGACGATTTTTCCCTGATACATCACGGCGATGCGGTCGGCGATGTAGTGGACGACGCCGAGATCATGGGAGATGAAAATCATGGTGAGACCGAGATCCTTTTGCAGCGATTTGAGGAGATTGAGGATCTGCGACTGGATGGAGACATCGAGGGCGGAGACGGGTTCATCGGCGATGACGAGCTTGGGTTCCGGGGCGAGGGCGCGGGCGATGGCGATGCGCTGGCGCTGGCCGCCGGAAAATTCGTGGGGGTATTTCCGCATGACCTTGGCGTCCAGGCCGACGGTGGCCATGAGGGTTTCCACGCAGCTGAAGAGGGCGTCGCCTTTCAGCTTCGGGTGACGTTGGCGGACGGCTTCAGCGAGGGTGGAGAAGATCGTCATCCGGGGGTTGAGCGAGGCGTAGGGGTCTTGGAAGACCATTTGAAAATCGAGCCGCCGCCTGCGGACTTGCGAGCCTGTTAGTGTGGATAGGTCCTCGCCATCGAGCACCACCGCGCCGGAGGTAGGGCGGACGAGCTGCATGATGGTGCGGGAAAGGGTGGATTTTCCGCAGCCGGACTCGCCGACGAGACCGAGGATCTCGCCTTTTTCAAGCGACAGGCTCACCCCGTCCACCGCCCGGATGAGCTGCTTGCCGGGCGAAAAAATCGACCCGCTGCGCTGGGTGAAATGGGTGTGGAGATTCCTGATTTCCAGATACGGCACGCCGGGGAGGATGCACGGATTCCGGGGCTTCGCACGGATTATCCCACGAATTCACGCGAATTTTCACGAAACTTGAAAAAAGTTGCGAGGAGGGTCCATTCGCGATTTCTGGCTGATTTGAAAGGTCGGCAAGTTCCTGCGTGGGAGGAATTTTGTTTGGCTCTTGTGTCAGGTCCGCATCCCCCGCTACGGTCCGCCAAACTTCATGCGAGCTCAACCGTTCAAATGGATCGCGCGTGGGGAACCGTTTGAAAAACAAATCGACGGTTCGTCAGGCGGCTTTCCGCCGATCCTCGAACACCTAATCCGCCAGCGGGGGCTTCCGTCGGGCGTGGATCTGGAGGGCTACCTGCGCCCACGGTTGAAGGATTTGGCCGATCCATTCCTGATTCCCGACATGCAGGCGGGGGTCGAGCGTGTGCTGGCGGCGATCGATAGGCAGGAGGAAGTCTGCATTTACGGCGATTACGACGTGGATGGCGTCACCTCGATCACCCTGATGCGGCGCATCCTGATGGCTTACGGTTTAACACCACGGTATTTCATCCCCCGCCGCGGGCCTGAAGGATACGGCCTGAGCACGGCGGCGCTGGCTCGCTGCATGGCGGAGGGGCCGAAGCCGGATTTGCTGATCACAGTGGATTGCGGGACCGTTTCGATCAACGAAGTCGCGGCACTGCGGGCGGACGGGATCGATGTCGTGATCGTCGATCACCACGAGCCGGACCCTGCGGGCAGGCCGGATTGCTGCGCCCTAGTGAACCCGAAATGCGGCACCGAGTTCACCTATCTCTGCGCGGCCGGGGTGGTTTTCAAACTTGGCCACGCGCTGCTGAAAACCCGCCCCGTTGATCTGGATCTCAAGGAGCTGATGGACTTGGTAGCGGTCGCGACTATTTCCGACATCGTCCCCATGATCGGCGAAAATCGTCTGATCGTGCGCCATGGGTTAAAACACCTGCCCGGCACTTTGAATCCCGGCCTGCGGGCGTTGCAGGAAGTCACCGGCATGAATGGCACCGCGACCTCGATGGACGTGGGTTTCCGCATCGGCCCGCGCCTGAATGCCGCCGGGCGGATGGATTTCCCGGAAGACGCACTGGCCACTCTAACGACCGACTGCCGCCGCCTCGCCTACGATCTGGCGCAAAAACTCGACGCCTATAACAAACAACGCCAAACCCACGAAGGCCTGATCCGCCGCGAAGCCGTGGAAATGCTCACCCGCGACTTCGATCCAGCCCGCGATCCGGTCATCGTGCTCGGTTCGCGGTCATGGCATCACGGCGTGGTCGGCATCGTCGCCTCGCGCCTGATGCGGCAATACCATAAGCCTACCTTTGTCATCGCCATCGATGATGACGGCATCGGCAAAGGCTCGGGCCGCAGCATTGATGGAATTTCCTTGGTCGAGGCGATCCGTGCTTGCGAGGACGATTTGATCGCCGGTGGCGGTCACGCGATGGCCGCCGGACTCTCGATCAAGGAGGAAAACATGGACGGTTTCCGCACCCGATTCGCGGAATACGTATTAAACAACAGCAACGTGGAACAGCGGCTACCGAAGCTGATGTACGATGCGGAAATTTCCTTCGACCAACTCTCGTTGGAGTTTCTCTCTAGCTACGATCTCCTTCAGCCCTTCGGCAGTGGCAATCCCCAGCCGGTGTTCATTTCCCGCGAGATCGGCCTGAGCCGCTCGCCGTTGCACATGAAGAATAACCACCTACGCTTCATGCTACGCCAAGGCTACCATGAGCAGGACGCCGTATTCTTCGGCGGCGGCGAGCATCCCTTGCCCGATCCGCCGTGGGATATCGCGTTCACGATTGATAGAAACACCTTCCGCGGACGGACTGCGCTGCAACTCATCATCCAAGACGTGCGGGCCACAGTGGCTTAAGAGGTTTCTTCGATACAAGAGTTTCTTTGAAACTTGCAAGAAAGCGATTTGGGCAGAAGAGTGTTCACAATGCCGGAAAAGTCGCGATCAGTTAGCAGATCGACCACAGAATAATTAATATTAAGTTTGTGACTCAAACAGATTCGGATACCCACAGAGGATCTCTCCGCCAGGCTGCATATGCATCGGCTTCAATCTCTCCTGATGCCAAGGCGAGCGTCTGGAGAACGACTTCTTCTTCGAAGCGGGCGAGCAATTCTGTTTGTATCGCCAAAATGATCTCAACATTCAACCAGATTGGCTCATTCATTTCGCCAGCTCTTTCAAGGCGTTGCTATAGCGATTCATGCCCTCGGTGGCCATTTTCTTCACTTCATCAAAGCCCAGGCTTCTCCGGCGTCATCCGCAGCGAGCGTTCTGCGGTTTCTGTTAAAAAATCGTATCCCCTTCGCCAACCTTGAGCGTCTGAAGAGCCTCTTGGGAAAGAACGATACCGAGCGCATTCCCGATTTTGCGAACTTTAGTTACGATTGTCATAGGGCGACAGACGTTATCACGGGGCTTTTGTCAATCCGTATGACGACTCAGGAAAGATTTCTCCCTATGTGGCTGATACAGAAATCCCTGAAATTTGCGGTTTGCATGTCGGCGTTCCCGGATTTGAATCAGCCCAGTCCATGAGCCGTCCCACCTTCCGCATTGCCATCGGCGCCGATCACGGCGCCGTCGATTTAAAAAACGCCGTCGTCGCCCACCTTAAAGCGGTTGGCCACGAGGTCACTGATTTTGGGACAAATAGCACCGCGTCGGTCGATTATTCGGACTATGCCAATCTCGTTGCCCGCAATGTGGCCGATGGCACTTATGATTTCGGCATCCTCGCCTGCACTTCAGGCGTCGGCATGTGCATCGCCGCGAATCGGCATCGCCACGTCCGTGCCGCCAATGTGCGCACCGTCGAAGAGGCCAAAATCACTCGCTCGCACAACGACGCGAACGTCCTCTGCCTCGCCGGGAAATACACCGACAAGGAAACGGCCATTGCCATGGCGAATGCGTTTCTCACCACCGCTTTTGAAGGTGGCCGCCACGAAGGCCGCGTTTGCAAATCCTCCGGTAGTCGCATCGCCGAGACCGATCCCGCGATCTACGCCGCGATCACTGCGGAAGAGCACCGCCAACGGAATAACATCGAGCTCATCGCTTCGGAAAATTTCACCTCGCCCGCAGTCATGGAGGCTCAAGGCTCGGTCCTCACTAACAAATACGCGGAAGGCTATCCCGGCAAGCGTTGGTATGGTGGTTGTGAAAATGTCGATGTCGTCGAGCAGCTCGCGATCGACCGTGCGAAGGAGCTTTTCGGCGCGGAGCACGCCAATGTTCAACCGCACTCCGGCTCACAGGCGAACACCGCCGTTTACTTCTCCGTGCTCAAGCCCGGCGATAAAATTTTCACCATGGACCTCGCCCACGGCGGTCACCTCACCCACGGTCACAAGGCGAATTTCTCCGGCCGTTTCTACGCTGTCACCCACTACGGAGTTTCTCCCGAAGACGAGCGCATCAACTACGATGAGTTAGAAAAAACCGCCCGCGAACTCAAGCCCGCGCTCATCACCGTCGGTGCGTCCGCCTACTCGCGCATTATCGACTTCGAACGCATGGGCAAGCTGGCTAAGGAAATCGGCTGCTACCTTTTCGTCGATATGGCGCACATCGCCGGCCTCGTCGCCTCCGGTCTGCATCCAAGTCCGTTTCCCCATGCGGATTTCGTGACATCGACGACTCACAAGTCGCTGCGCGGCCCGCGTGGCGGCATCATTTTGTGCAAAGAAGAGTTCGCGAAAAAAATCGACTCACAAGTCTTCCCCGGCATCCAAGGTGGCCCGCTCATGCATGTCATCGCGGCGAAGGCGATCTGCTTCGGCGAGGCGCTCAAGCCGGAGTTCAAGGAATATTCCGCGCAAATCATCAAGAACGCCCAAGCCATCGCCGCACGTCTAACACACCACGGTTTCCGCATCTGTTCCGGCGGCACCGACAACCACGTGATGTTAGTGGATCTCCGCGACAAGGGCCTCAATGGCACCGACGCCTCGCATGCCCTCGATGAAGCTGGCATCACCGTCAACAAAAACGGCATCCCATTCGACACCGGCAGCCCGATGAAACCCAGCGGCATCCGCATCGGCACCCCCGCCGTCACTACCCGCGGCATGAAGGAAAGCGATGTCGAGCAAGTCGCAGATTTCATCGCCGAGGCTCTATCAGATCACACCAACACGGAAAAACTCCACGCCATCCGCGAGCGAGTCTTCGCCTTCAATCGCGCATTCCCGCTGCCTTGGTGAGGTTGGAAGGATCAGTAGCGATGACCCAGCACCCATGCCGAGGTTCACACCAAGGGATTTTCGCTAGATAGTTCCGGAAACGACGAAAAATCCCTATCTGCGGACCAGAGTTTTTTAACGCCATGATTCAGGCAAATCGCGGCAATCCGCGCATCGTGGATTTTCGGCCCGCGGATCCTTCCGGCGGTCGCTTGCGCCGAAAGTTTCTCGAAATAGCCCGGCCCTTCTCCGAGCATACGGAGATGAGGACTGCTCTGCCACGCTTGGATCGCCGCAAGGGCCGTCGCCAAAGGAGTAGGCGGATCATAGATCTTCGGATGTGTCACGATGGCGAGAAATTCGTGTACACTTGGCCAGGTGATCGCCCACGGTGTTCCTGATTTTGCGAGAGTCGTGATTTTTTCGAGCGCTTTCCCATGCCCACGGGGAATCTTCCCGGTGGGCGTAAACCAGAATGTTCGTACCGACCGCGATCATCGGTAAATCTCTTCACGGATGGTTTCCCATGACGCATCTTGAAAATCCCTGCTCAGACCATTCCCTTTGAACGTGACCGGAAAGATCTCCGCAGGTGGCAATGGGTTGTCGAGAGAAGCTGCCAACGACTCCTCAATCAGGGTCCGAAGTGTCATTTGCCTGTCCCGCGCCCGAACCTTCGCCCGCAGGAGTAGCGAGTCGGCAATCTCTACGGTTGTCTTCATATGGGTAACCATATTTTTATTGAGAATTAGTCAATCCGAAGTGCTGGAAACACAACCAGGCCGAAATTGCCCTCCTCAGCAATGACACGGACTTCCAGTGCTTCCCCGCCCTCCGCCATCGGCGGCACCTCCAGCAGGAGATGGAAGTGATTGCACATCAGGCAGTAGGAAACCACCCGGCAGCCCGTGAATTTCTCCTGCAAGCGCATCAAGGCCCGGAATTTCTCCTTCTCCTCAGCCCCGAATGCGAACCGCCGCTCCACGACACGGGAAATGACGTGGTAAAATACGGGTTTTCCCTGCGATTTCCGCCACTCCGCCAGCCATCGTGCCTTTCTCATAGGGAAGAACTACCGGGGTGGGGGAGAATTGTCGAGAAAAGACTCTTACTAAAGGCCTGTCCCTCTGTCATGGCGGATTCCCACCGCGCGGAGATGTGTGACCTGCTGGCGGCGGCAGGGGTGCAGGCGACCTTCGGGCACTGCCGGGAAATCGCCGCTGATCTCGACCGCTCACCCGGCGACTATGAATCGTTTTGTTCGGATTGGAAAACGGCATCGGCGGGTTACCCCGGGAGATAATTGGCAAGCGGCATCGGGATGCGGCGCAGATTTATAAATAGCAATGTTTTCATTTCCAACACAAGAACCCGCGCTGCGCTGAGTGTGGAAAGTAGAGTAACTTAGCAGAGTGTCGTGGCGGCGGTTTTTAACCGCCAAGCCAATCAACCCATTTATTGGGATGTGCCTCAGCGGGATCTCAATTTGATGAATTTGGGCATGGCGGTTGAAAACCGCAGCCACGTTTCTGCAGCCAAAACTTGCAAGTTAATTGACAGCATTATGGTTTCGCAAGGGCGGCGCGGCACCAGGCCAGGGCCATGAGGGCGTAGCCGGTGCCGTAGGCTTGGTGGTAGTCGTAGAGTGGATAGTCCCACCATGAGCCGTCCTTTTCCTGGCGTTCTAGCAGGATGGCGGCGAGGCGCGCGGCGTAGGCGGCGTGTTGTTCCTTGGGTAAAAGCCTGACAGACTCGGTGAAATAATAGATGCCGTAATAGTAGAAATAGCCCGCGATGTGGAAGGGTGCTTCGTGGGGAACCGGGCGCTTGCGGCCATTGCTGAGGAAGCCTTCGCGGGCGAGGAAGCGATCGGCCCAGGTGGTGAGGACTTCATTGGTGATGGCCTTTTCCCCGAAGGCGCGGAGGGCGGCGTTGCAGGCTTGCGAGCGGCCAAGGGAACCGGCGGGACGGTTGATGTCGGTGCGAGGGCGCATCCGGTGGGCGAAGGAATAGGCGTAGGCAAAATCCGGTTCGCGCTGGGCGTTGAGGCCGACGAGGGCGTGCTTGACGAGTTTTTCATCCAGCTTGACGCCCATCACCGTGCGGGCCTGATCCATGGCTAACAGCATGGTGGCGGTGGTGAAGGAGGTGGGAAGGCCGGAGGGTTTCTGGGTGGTGAGTCCGTCGAATACATCGAGGTAGCCCCAGCCGCCGTTGATGTCTTCGTAACGGTCGGCAAGATCGACTTGGCCTTGGGCGAGGCGGACCCAATCGGCCTTTTTCGCGGGGTCGGCTTCGCGCTGATAGAGGCGGGACATGGCGCGGAGGGCGTAGGCGTGGCCCCAGACGTTGTAGGTGGTCGTTTGGTCGGCGCGGCGGAGTTTGGGCAACTCTGTGGCGGTCCAAGCGGCGGCTTTTTCGATGCTGGCGGTCACCTCGGGGCGTGCATCGGCGGCGTCGATGAGGCCGGACAGTGCAAGGCCGGACGCCCCGGCGCGGTAGGCTTGGTGGGCACCGGGAAGGGGCGCGTAAATATTGAGATCCTTGGTGTGGGCGGCGCTGCCCCATGAGCCGTTAGAGTTCTGATGGGAAATCAGGAAATCCACGCCACGGGTGATGGCGGCAGAGATGGCCGCTGGCGTGGCGGGCGGGCGTGGCGGGGGAGTTTCTGCGGCGTAGGTGAGGACGGGAGAGGCCAGAATCCAGAATGCGGAGAGAGCGGTAGCGAACTTGAAAATCCGCGAAGCAGTGACTCGCAAAGCCGTAGGCAACCCAGAGACAAGACTGAGAGGAAGAAGAAGAGAACATCGAACATCGAACGTCCAACATCGAACGTCGAAGTGAAGAGGCCGTGGACGGGATGTTAGGAAATGCACGGTATTCTTTTTTCTGAACTCTGGTCTCTTGATTCTTCAAGGAACCAGAATGACCTGCCCGATTTCCAAGCCTGATAGAATTTCGGTTTCCTCTTTGGATACCCGACCGCGTTTGACGGGACGGCGCGCGGATTTGCCATCGGCTAGTTTGATTTCCACGGTCCAGCCGGTGGGTTCGTAGGTGAGAGCCTTGGTGGGGATGACGATGGCGGCGGGCTGCTGATAGGCGATCAGGCGGATTTGGGCACTGGCACCGGCGGCGGGGGTGAGGTCGGCGGGCCAAGTGACGGCTAAATCGGCGCGGTAGGTGCCATCTGCGCCGGGAATGGTGGCGAGTTTGACGAGCTTGACGGGGATTTCCAGATCCTCGCGACCGGCAAGGGTGGCGATGCCAGTGATGTCCGGCTTCAGGGCGCGGGCGGTGGCGTCGTCGAGGAAGGCGACGAGGGCGAGCTTGGCGCTGGCAGGAACGAAGGTGGCGAAGGCGGTGTGGGCAGATAGGTGACCGTGGGGGACGAGGTTTTTAATCAAATCACTACCGGGAGACCAGCGGCCGTTTTCGATGGGGCCGTAGTAGAGCCAGCCATCGGCAAGGGCTTTGAACTCGAACAAGGGGCGATCGGCTTCCAGTTCGGCAAGGTCTTGTTTCGCACGCTCGTGGGCGGTCTTGAGGGCGGTGAGGGCGAGTTTGTTGAGTTCGAGCGAGCGTGGGATTTCGACCTCGGCTTTTTTCAGGGCGATGGCGGTGTCGCGCTCGTTGTCGGCGAGGGATTTCGCCTCGCGGGGCAGCGTGACATCGACCGTGCGCTTTTGGTCGAGGGTCTCCATGCGCAGGGCGAACTCGGCGGCGGCGACGGCGTCCTGCTGGCGGATGAGGATGATTTCCTCGGTGTCTTCGGTGACATCGTCAGCAGCATACATTTTAGTGAGCTGGCGGAGTTCCTCGCGTTGGTTCGAGAGGATTTGCTGACTGCGTTTCAGCTCTTGGCCAGCGGTTTCCTCCCGGGCCTTGCGGCGGGTTTGGGTGAAATAGGTATTCTCCTCCTTGGCGATCCCGGCGGTGCGGCGGATGGCCTCCAGCTTATCGGGCGCAGATTCTATCAATTGCTTCGAGTCTTGCTCGGCCTGCGCGAGGGCGAGCGTGCCGGACTCAAGTGCGCGACGGGCATCGGTGAGTTTTTTGTCAATTTCCTCGGCGTCGAAATGGATTATGGATTCGCCCTTCGCGAGCTTGGAGCCATGGGCGGCGACTTGGACGATTTCAAAGCTCGGCCAAGATTTTGGTTCCAGCCGCAGCAGTACGCAATCGCCAGCGGGCAAGGCGGCTGCACCGAAGGATTTCTCGATGGAAAACGGCCGTTGTTCGACGGTGACTTCACCGGCGTGTGAGGCTGCGGCGATCAAGGCGGGAATGAGGTGCAAGGGAGTGAGGCGGGACATGGGTGCGGGGGGAGTTGAGCACGCGGAAATGGAAAGATCAATTCGCAGCTTTGCCTTTCCGCGCGAGCCAGATGGGCAGAAACCGGGGCCGTTTCGCATTGGGCGAGGACGGGACGGTGAACTCCGCCACCTCGAAGCCCGAACCCTGGAGGCGGCGCGTGAGATTCGCGACCGGGCGCGATCCGGCGATGGCGAGCAGGCCACCCGCTTGCAGCGCTTCATAAGCGGCGGACATCCAGCGGCGTTCGTCCAGCCAAGGGCGGTTGCGCGGGCCGGTGGGCGAGGCGTCGAGGTGGACAAGTATGGCGTGGAGCAGGCCGGCGTGGCGGATGAGTCCGGCGGGGCCGCAGTCATTTTCTAACGAAACGCGAGGATCTGTTAGTAGGGAGCTCTCCGGGAGGTGTGCACGGTGCCATTCCGGGATTGCGGCGAGCGGCTCGGCGACGATCAGGTTGGCGCGTTTTTGCGGAAGTTCCTTAGCAACGGCGGCGAGCATGTGGCCGAGGCTCAGGCCGGCGAACCAGATCTGCGGCTGGCGGGCTGGCCGGAATGGGGCGCAGGCGAGACGGGCGAGTTCCTCTTCCGCCGCGCGGGTGGCGGGACCGCAGATTTGCTGGCCATGGACGAGCAAAGATTTGCGCCCATCATGCTCTTGGAGGGCGAGGATATTGCCATCGGGCAGTTGGGTTTCGGCGAGGGTAATTCTTGGTTTCATGAGGGTTGAGGCTTGCGTTGTTGGGGATGGTTTAGTAGTTACAAGGCACCATGTCCATAGAACCTGAACAAACTCCGCCTGTATCTGCACCACCACCTGCAACTGGAGGGCCTCCCGGGCCGGGTTCGGAGAAAAAACTGGTCGCCGGGCTGTTTGGAATTCTTCTGGGCGGTTTGGGAATTCACAAATTTTACCTAGGCTATCAAAAAGAAGGTCTGATCATGCTGCTTGTCACCGTGCTGACCTGCGGGTTTGGCGGGATTGTGATGGGACCGATCGGCCTGATCGAAGGAATCCTCTACCTGACCAAGAGTGACGATGAATTCGTCGCCACCTACATCACTAGCAAAAAGGGCTGGTTCTGATTTTTTCGAACGCTTGATTTGCCTGAAAAAGAAAACCCCGGCCGTCTGGCCGGGGTTTTTTTGGTTTTTTATGGATGAGTGAGGAAGACCGGAGTCTCCAGATTTATCACAGGCTTCCCTTGAGCACGGAGGACGCCTTGAAACCGACCGACTTGGAGGCGGCGATTTTCATGGCTTCTCCGGTCTTCGGATTGCGACCTTGGCGTGCGGCGCGCTTTTTGACCTCGAAAGTTCCAAATCCAATGATTTGGACTTTCTTGTCCTTCTTCACGCCTTTGGCGATGGAAGAGAGAACGGCGTCGAGGGCTTCGTCGGCAGAGCGTTTGGTGGCTTCTTTTCCGAGGGCGTTTTGGATGGCTTCAATAAGTTCAGCTTTGTTCATGGCAGCGACGTTTGTGCGAATGCGCCCGGTGCTTGGCAAGAGAAAATCTGTTGAAATCACAGGGATTTTTTTCCAGTCACTGCTTGACTCGTCGGATGTTTCCTGAGCAGGGCGGGTCTGAAACGAGTGCTAGATATGCGGTGGCTGAGGGTGAATATGTGGCTTGATCCAACAAATCGCTAACCACTAACAGGAGTGATCGTGGCTATGGTAGTTCGCCGGGAGAAGGCTGGATCTGTTAGGCCTGGCCAGCTTTCCGCTCGCGCGGCGGTTGCGGAAACAAGTCGCGGCGGGGGGGCGAAAGTCCTTATTCTCAAGGCTATTTCCGGGCTTGTGAAATTTTTCACAAATAGAACTTGCGGAAGTTGGCGGCATTCCTTTAAAGACCCCGCGCCCGCCGTCAGCGGGGTCATTCACATGCGTTTCGCCCTTTCCATATCAGCATTTTGGCTAGTCGGCTTCATCACCGCCTCTGCGGGAGAAGAGGGCGCGTCTCATGGGCTGCCGCTCCACGCTGAGAGAATTTTCGAAAATCTGCCGATCACCAATTCGATGGTGATGTCGTGGGTTGCGGCGTTGCTGGTGATCCTGTTCGCCAAAGTGGCCACGCGCCAAATGGCGCTGATTCCAAGCGGCATTCAAAATTTCGCCGAATGGCTGGTGGAAAGCCTTTATAACTTCCTTGAAGGAATTCTCGGCACCCATCTGGTCAAACGCACGTTCTGGTTTTTCGGCGGGGTCTTCATCCTGATCCTGTGCTCCAACTGGATCGGCCTTTTCCCAGGAGTGGGGACGATCGGCTGGGAGGCGGTTGAAAATGGGCACGAAAGTTTCACTCCTTGGCTCCGCGGCGGCAATGCCGATCTTAACATGACCGCCGCGCTGGCTTTGGTCGCCACGGTGCTGTGGTTTTACTGGGCCATCACTGAAAACGGAGTGATGGGTTTCTTGAAACACATTTTCGCGCCGAAAGGGGAGTTCAATGGCCCTATGAAGCTGCTCATGATCGCGATCTTCTTCATGGTGGGCATCATCGAGTTGTTCTCAATCCTGCTGCGGCCGGTCGCGTTGTCCTTCCGACTTTTCGGCAACGTCTTTGCCGGTGAGAACATGTTGGATATCATGATGAAGTTGGTCCCCGAGAAAATCGCTTTCCTGCCAGCGCTGCCCTTTTACTTTTTGGAACTTCTGGTCGGGCTGATCCAAGCCTTGGTCTTCATGCTCCTGACTGCGGTTTTCCTCCAACTGATCTGCGATCACGGCGACGACCACGAAGAAGCCCATTGAAATTTCCCGCCCCGACCATGAAATCCTCGTGGGGAGCGGAAAAACCAACACCAGTAACTACGAACTCATAACATCATGAACATCATCGACCTCAGTCCATATCTTGGCGAACTCACCGGCAACTTGACAGCTGGCATCGCCGCCGTCGGCGCCGGCATCGGCATCGGCCTCATCGGCGGCAAAGCCGCTGAAGCCACCGGCCGCAACCCCGGCGCATCCGGAGCCATCCTCACGATCTCGATCATTCTGGCTGCGCTCGTCGAAGGCGCCTTCTTCGTCGCCGCCCTCGTTAAAGGCTAATTCTTCCCATGCCGGCGGGTGATTCACCCGCCGGCAGTTTTCCGCCTTCACTTTTCGTTTCATTTCAAATCACAGCGCCATGCTCGATTCCATCAATGTTCTTGCGGTAGCAGATTCCGGCAATCCTATCGGACCCATCATTAAGACGTTTCACGTTGAATTGCCGCTACTCATCGCGCAGATCCTGAATGTCATCTTGGTCCTGTTCGTGCTCGCAAAATTCGCGTTCGGGCCGCTGTTACAGATGCTCGAAGACCGCCGTGCGCGCATCATCGCGGGCGAAGACAAGATCAAGCTCATCGAGCGCCAACTCGCCGACTCAGTGGAAACCACCGCCGCCGCCATTACTAAGGCCAACGACGAAGCCGCCCGCATGGTGACCGAGGCGAAACAAGGAGCCGCCACTTTCACCGAGCAAAAGGCCCAAGAAGCGATTTCCAGCGCGCAACAAATCCTCGCTAAGGCGGAAGCCGCTGCCAAGGCGGACCGCGAGCGTCTCAGCGCCGAGTTGAAGCGTGAATTCGGCCGTCTCGTGGTGGCGACCACTTCCCAAGTCACTGGCAAAGTCCTCACAGCGGACGACCAAAAGCGCATCAACGAGGACGCGCTGGCCAAAGTCGAAGGCTGATTTCCCCGTTCCGTTTTCCTGCCATGAAAATTTCAAAAACCGCAGCCGCCGCCGCCCGCCGCTTGTTCGGGCTTTGCCAGACTGGCGAACGGTTCGACGCGGCGAAAATGCAGACGGTCATCGCCCGCCTGATCGAATCCCAACCGCGAGATTACAAGTCCATCCTCGCCGCCCTCCAACGCCTGACCCGCCTCGAACTCGCCCGCCGCAAGGTGACCGTCGAGAGCGCTGTGGAAATGGACGCCGCCACCCGCCACCGCGTGGTCGCCGGCCTCGCTAATCAATACGGCCCGGACCTCGCGATCCAATATCAAGTCACTCCCGCCCTCCTCGGCGGCCTCCGCATCCGCGTGGGCGACGATGTTTTCGACGGCTCCGTCCAGAACCGCCTCGACCGACTTGCCAACCTTTTCTAACTTCTCTTTTTGCTGAAACACCGAACCCCGATCCCCAGCCAATTTTTCTTATGAGCAGCATCCTTCAGGAACTCGAACAACAGATCGCCGGCATTACGACCTCCGTCGAAAAAACCAATGTCGGCACCGTCCGCCAAGTCGGTGACGGCGTGGCCAAAGTGGAAGGCCTTTCCGACGTCATGCTCAATGAGATGATCGAGTTCGGTGGCGGTGTCACCGGCATGGCGCTCAACCTTGAGGAAAGCGAAGTCGGCGTCGTGCTGCTGGGCAACTACGCCGCCGTCACGCAAGGCGCGGAATGCCGCACCACGGGCAAATTGCTCTCCGTGCCTGTTGGCGAGGCTGTGCTCGGTCGCGTTGTCAACGCCCTAGGCGCACCGATCGACGGCAAGGGCGATATCGCCGCCGCCGCGCACTATCCGATGGAAAAAATCGCGCCGGGCATCATTAAGCGCAAATCCGTTTCCGTCCCCGTCCAGACCGGTATCATGTCGATCGACGCGATGATTCCCGTTGGCCGTGGCCAGCGCGAGCTCATCATCGGCGACCGCGCCACCGGCAAAACCACCATCGCGGTGGACACCATCATTTCCCAAGCCCTCCAGAACAAAGCTGCGGAAAATGGCAAGCTCCAGAACCACAAGCCGCTGTATTGCATCTACGTCGCCATCGGCCAGAAGCTCTCGAACGTCGCTCGGATCCAGAAAATCCTCGAGGACGCCGGTGCCATGGAATACACCACCATCGTTTCCGCCTCTGCTTCGGACGCCGCTGCGATGCAGTATCTCGCGCCATATGCCGGCTGCGCCATCGCCGAGTATTTCATGGATCAGGGCAAGGATTGCTTGATCGTTTTCGACGACCTTTCCAAGCACGCCGTTGCCTATCGCCAGGTGTCGCTGATCCTCCGCCGCCCATCCGGTCGTGAGGCTTATCCGGGTGACGTGTTCTACCTCCACAGCCGCTTGCTAGAGCGTTCCGCCCGTCTTTCCGAAGCTGCGGGTGGTGGTTCGCTCACCGCCCTGCCGATCATCGAGACGCAGGCCGGCGACGTTTCCGCCTACATTCCGACCAACGTGATCTCCATCACCGACGGCCAGATCTATCTGGAAACGGACCTTTTCTATCAAGGTATCCGCCCCGCGATTTCCGTCGGTCTCTCGGTGTCCCGCGTGGGTTCCGCCTGCCAGACGAAGACGATCAAGTCCGTCGCCGGCACGACCAAGCTGGACCTCGCGCAGTATCGCGAGCTTCAGGCCTTCGCGCAGTTCGGCTCCGATCTCGACGCCTCCACCAAGAAGAAGCTCGACCGAGGTGCCCGCATCGTCGAACTCTTCAAACAAAACCAATACAGCCCGCTCGCCATGGAGATGGAGTCCATCTACCTGTTCGCGATGCAGAACGGTTATTTCGACGATGTCGCCGTCGCCGATGTGAAGCGCTTCCAAGCCGCGCTCGGTGATTTTTTCAACACTCGCAAGGGCGACCTGCTCGACAAGATCCGCAACGAAAAACCGGACCTCAAGAAGGACAAGGAAATGGTCGAAGCCGTAAAACTAGGCGTCGAGGATTTCAAAAAGTCTTGGAAATAATTCCGTCTTCTATCTGGATTCTGGATTCTTGATTCTAACTATCACCTAACATGGCCAACCTCCGCGACATCCGCCGACGCATCAAGTCGGTCAAAAACACCGCGCAGATCACTCGCGCGATGCAGCTTGTCGCCGCCGCCAAGATGAAGAAGGCGCAGGATCAGGCGCTGGCCGGTCGTGAGTATTCGAAGCAGCTCAACGGCGTCCTTCAGGACATCAGCGAGAGTTTCAGCGATGCCACCCACGCGTTGTTGGAAAAACGCAGCGGCAACCGTGAATTGGTGCTCATCATTTCGACCGACAAGGGCCTTTGCGGTGCCATCAATACCAACCTCGCCAAGGTCGTTCGTAAACAAACCTCGGCGGACGCGGACTACGTGACCGTCGGGCGCAAGCTGCGCATCATGATGGAAAAACTCGGACGCACGGTGATCGCGGATTTCACTGTGAAAGACCCGGTGCCGTTCTCGGATGCGCGGGCCATCTCAGCCTTGATTTCCAAACAGTTCATCGCCGGAAAATACGACAAGGTCACGGTGGCTTACAGCCGCTTCGTCAACACCATGGCCCAGGTGCCGGAAGTCGTCCAACTGCTGCCATTTGAGACGCCCACTGATGCTGCGGATGTCACCGCCACCAATGATTTCCTTTTCGAGCCTTCTCCCGCCGATGTCTTGAGCGCGATTCTCCCGCTTTACATCAACTTCCGGGTCTTCCAGGCCCTCGTCGAAGCCCGCGCCTCCGAGCACTCCGCCCGGATGGTCGCCATGAAGGCCGCCACCGACAACGCGAAGAAATTCATCAAGGAACTCACCCTCGAATACAACAAACTCCGCCAAGGCGCGATCACCGCCGAGCTGCTCGAAATCACCACCGCCATGAAGGCGATGGAGTGATGCGTTGTCTTCTTCACCATTTCCATTACACTCCCGATCATGAAAACAATCACCGAAGCAGTCGCCCAGAAGAATCTAGGCTCTATTGTCGAGTCAGTTTGGGAGCATCGCGAACCGGTAATCATGCATCGTGAAAATGGCCACTCGGCAGTCGTGATTTCATTGGAAGATTTCAATGACATGGACGATACCGAATACCTTTTAAGCTCGCCTGAGAATGCGAGACGTTTACTCGCCGCAGTCAACGACTGTAAAAACGGTATCAATTTAACGGAACGTGAATTGATAGATCCATGAAAGTGATTTCCCAAGAACAGGCATGGGAACATTACTGTTACTGGCAAAACACCGATAAGAAAATCCTACGAAAGATCAATGAGCTCATCAAAGACATCCAACGCTCGCCTCATGAGGGCATCGGCAAGCCGGAACCACTCAAGCATGAACTCTCTGGATTCTGGTCCCGCCGCATCCCGAGAGCATCGGCTTGTTTACGAAATCCGATCAAACGCCATCGTGATCGCAGGCTGTCGCTTCCACTACTAACATTTAACATCAAACTTTTAACTCTTCTTCCACTATGAGCAACACCGGAACCATCGTCCAGATCATCGGCGCCGTCATCGACGCCGATTTCTCCAAGGCAAGCAAGCTGCCTGAAATTTACAACGCGTTGGAAATCCAATACGTCCTCAACGGCGTGGACACCAAGCTCGTGCTCGAAGTCCAACAACACCTTGGCGATGGCTGGGTGCGTGCGGTTGCCATGTCCACCACGGATGGCCTCAAGCGCGGTATGGCCTTGGCTGACCTTGGCAAGCCGATTTCCATTCCTGTTGGAAAACAAGTCCTCGGTCGGATCTTCAATGTCACCGGCGATCTCGTGGATGAAAACGTGCCGCTCGAAGACGCCACTTTCCGCTCCCCGATTCACCGCCCCGCTCCTTTGTTCACCGAGCAATCCGCGAACACGGAAGTCCTCGCGACTGGGATCAAGGTCATCGACCTCATCTGCCCGCTGCTCAAGGGCGGCAAAGGCGGGATGTTCGGTGGTGCCGGCGTCGGCAAGACCGTCGTCATCATGGAGCTCATCAACAACATCGCGAAAGCGCACGGTGGTTTCTCCGTCTTCGCGGGCGTCGGTGAGCGGACTCGTGAAGGCAACGACCTCTACTGGGAAATGATCGAGTCCGGCGTTATCGCCACCGAGAAGGACGAGCATGGTCACCCGAAACTCAACGAACAGGGCAATCCAGTTCTCACCGAAGGCTCCAAGGTCGCCCTTTGCTACGGCCAGATGAACGAGCCTCCCGGTGCCCGTCTCCGCGTCGCCCTCTCCGCCCTTACCATGGCCGAGCATTTCCGCGACGAGGACAATCAGGACGTGCTCCTTTTCGTCGATAACATCTTCCGTTTCTCCCAAGCCGGTTCCGAAGTGTCGGCGCTCCTTGGCCGGACGCCATCCGCCGTGGGTTATCAACCGACCCTCTCCGAGGAAATGGCAGGTCTGCAAGAGCGGATCACCTCCACCAACAAAGGATCTATCACTTCCATCCAAGCCGTTTACGTGCCTGCGGACGACTTGACCGACCCAGCTCCCGCCAACACCTTCGCCCACTTGGACGCCACCGTCGTGCTTGAGCGTTCGCTCGCTGAGCAAGCGCTCTTCCCCGCCGTGGACCCACTCGCCTCGACTTCCAAAGCGCTCGCTCCGGAGATCATCGGTGAGGAACATTATCGCGTCGCCCGGGGTGTCCAACAGGTGCTCCAGCGCTATAAGGACCTGCAGGACATCATCGCCATTCTCGGCATGGACGAGCTTTCCGATGAGGACAAAACCAGCGTTTTCCGCGCCCGGAAAATCCAACGTTTCCTCACCCAGCCCTTCCACGTTGCGGAAGTCTTCACCAACGTCCCCGGCGTCCTCGTTTCCATCGCCGACACCGTAAAAGGCTTCGCCGAAATCCTCGATGGCAAGCACGACGACGTGCCGGAAGGCAACTTCTACATGAAGGGCGGCATCGACTCCGTGCCGCGTGACTAAATCTCAAATTTGAAATCTCAAATCTAAGATGCCCCTCGAACTCCATATCGTCACCCCCGAGAAGAAGATTTTCTCGGACCTCGTGGACAACGTCTATCTGCCGGGTGCGGATGGCGAATTGGGCGTACTGCCGATGCACGCGGGGCTGGTGACCGCGCTGAAACCCGGCGAACTCCGATACGCTTACCACGGCACAGTCCAGACCCTAGCCATCGGTTCCGGTTTCGCCGAAGTCACTCAGACCAAGGTTGTCGTCCTAACCGACAGCGCCCTCGGCGAAGCGGAAATCGACGAAGAGCATGTCCAGGAAGCGATCAAACGCGCCCAGGAAAAACTCGCCACCGTCGATCACAACCTCAACACAGAGGAAGTCGCCTACCTCCAAGGCCTCATCGCCAGATCCACCGCCGCCCTGCATTTCAAGCGGAAATACCGGCCCTGAGCCGCCCGGCACGCCTGATTTTTCGAAGCCCACCCAGGATTTGTCTGCGGTGGGCTTTTTCGCGTGCGTCAGCATTGTCCCCGCTGCGATTCCGGGCTAGCTTCCGGCCCCGCGCAATGAACACTAACATCCAGATTTTTTCCCCGGAACGCATCGCCCGACTCGCGGATACCATGTCCATCGCCACCGAGGAATTCGCGGCGATCATCGAGCAGGGCGGTTCGCAGTTCTATCCGGCGGGGGCCTGGCTATTTCACGAATCCGCACCCCGGCTGTGGATGGGCATCGTCGAGGAAGGGGAAATAGAAATCGTCCGCGGCAACCACGGCAGCAGCACTCGCCTCGCCACGCTCACCCGGGGCAGCGCCTTCAGTGAGGGCGTAATGTTGGATGATCTGCCACACTCCGCCTCTGCCATCGCGCTGACCGAGGTGCGAGTCTGGCTGATACCTAGGGTAGTATTTGAACAGCTCCGCGCTGTTAAACCGGATGTCTTTTATCGGATGGTCGGCCACATCGCCCGCCGTCTGAGCGCACGGCTGTTAGCTTCTAACGAGCACCTCGTTTCCGGTCGCTCGCCGGTCATCGCTACCTGGCGCAAAGAACACGATTCGCTCGGCGAGCGCGAGCTGCCGGACACCGCCTACTACGGCGTGCAAACCTTGCGGGGGATGGAAAATTTCCCCATCTCCGGCATCCCGCTCCACCATTTTAGCCACTTCGTCCGCAGTCTCGTCTATGTAAAAAAAGCCGCAGCCCTAGCGAATCAGGAACTCGGCGTCGTGCTGCCGGACCGCGCCGCCGCGATCATCGCCGCTTGCGACGAGATCATCGCTGGCAAGTGGCACCAGCATTTCACCATCGACATGATCCAAGGCGGGGCTGGCACCTCGACGAACATGAACGCCAACGAGGTCATCGCCAACCGTGCCCTCGAAATCCTCGGCCACCGCAAGGGCCAATACGAATTCCTCCACCCGAACGACGACGTCAACCGCTCGCAATCGACCAACGACGCCTACCCCACCGCCATCAAGCTTGGCGTCATTCTAACAATGCGTGATGCCACCTCCGCTCTGCGCGAGTTGCAAGCCGCGCTCATCGCCAAGGCCGGCGAATTTGCCGACGTTTTGAAAATGGGCCGCACCGAGAATCAGGACGCCGTGCCGATGACCCTCGGCCAGGAATTCAGCGCCTATGCCTCGATGATCGGCGACGGCATCCGCTACATCGAACACGCCGCAGGGGAATTTCTCGATGTCAACATGGGAGCCACCGCCGTCGGCACCGGCATCAACAGCCCGCCCGGTTATGCGGAGCTCTGCACCCGGCATCTCGCCCTAGTCAGCGGCCTGCCGGTGCGCCTTGCGGAGAACCTTGTGCAATCCACCCAAGATAGCGGCTCGTTCGCGCTGATGAGCGGCTCGATGAAAACCGCAGCCGTCCAACTTTCCAAAATCTGCAACGACCTCCGCTGGCTGTCGTCCGGTCCGCGCTGTGGCCTTTATGAAATCCGCCTGCCCGCCATGCAGCCCGGCTCTTCGATCATGCCCGGCAAGGTAAACCCCGTCATCCCCGAAATGGTCAGCCAAGTTTGCTATCAGATCATCGGTGCGGACGTGACCATCTCGATGGCCTGCGAGGCCAGCGAGTTGGAACTCAACATGGCCGAGCCGATCATCGCCTTCAATCTGTTCTTCGGCCTAACACTTCTGCGCAACGCCGCAATTGCCCTGCATACCCGCTGCATCTCCGGCATCGAGGCGAACCGCGAGCGCTGCCTCGCTTATGTGCAAAATTCCATCGGCCTCGTCACCGCGCTCAATCCGGTGCTCGGGTATGAAAAAAGCGCCGCCATCGCCAAGGAAGCCCTCGCCACTGGAGCCAGTGTTTACAGTCTCGTGCTGGAAAAAGGCTGGCTCAACAAGGAGCAGTTAGACGACCTCCTCACGCCGGAGAAAATGACCCGTCCGCGGCCATCTTAAATTTCAGTAGATTGAAAGTCTCGTCATCGATCACCGGTCTAGCAGAAGTCATCCAGTCCAGGGGTGGCTCCGGGAGATTTACCCAGCTACGACAACCGCCGTACTTTGCCTCGTATGGAAATTCCCAGGGCGTGGCGAGTTCCCGGACCCGGATTAGCGCGAGATGGATGCTGCCCGCAGCCATGCCTCTGCCCTCCCAGTCAAAACGTTCCCTAACGGTTTGCTCCGAGTAGATATGCAATGGCTCGAGGGCGGCGACTTGCTGCCACTCAGTGAGAGTGATCGCCCAGATGGCTTCCGCATGGTGGGTGATGCGAATGAGGTCGCCCGGCTGCCACTCGGGCAGGATCTTCACATCACCTTCCCGGACCTGCTCGGCAAGGGCGTGGAAGTGAGTGGGAAACAGAAAAAACGACTCGTGGGCGAAGGAAAATCCCTGCCGCCCTTCATGGATGCCGCCCTTGCGCAGAAGGATCGACTGCCGCCCCGAGCCCAAGGCGGTGCAAACCACTTGCCATTCTTTGAATCCGATGGAGGTAATCATGAATGCTCAGCCGAGGTCATCGGCAGTGACCGACGTTTGCTCACGCGAGCCAAGAATCCGGGCTTGGAGAACCACGCGATCCGGCGTGGCGTCGAAGCGATAGCTGTGGCAGTTCGGGCAGAGTGCGGCGCCACTGCCAATGATCGAGTCACAGCCCTCGCAAACCTTGTAGCCTGTGGGGTTGGAGGCGATCTTCGCAGCAGCGGCGGCGCGGTTAGGTGGCGGGGAGTCGGACATGGTGGAGATGAAAAAAGCGGCACCGGTGAACCGGTCCGCTTGTTTCGTTGGATAGAATGAAACCGGCTGACTGGCCAATCAGGCGAGGGCGGCAATTGCCCTCGCTGTCTTGCTCTTCATGTTAGCCGCTTTATTCGGATGAATCAAGTTACGCTTTGCAGCCTTGTCCGCGACAGAGGAAAATGCCGAGCTGGCAGCATCGGCAGCGGCTTTGTCACCGGCGGCAACCGCGGTGAGAACCTTTTTGCGAAGCGTTTTCATGCGGCTTTTTTCAGCGCGGTTGCGCTCGGTCCGGACGACGGTTTGACGTGCGCGTTTGATTGAAGATTTGTGATTGGCCATGGTCGTATTGTAAAAAAATAAGTCGCCAAGTGGCGGGCGGGGAAAAATAGGAATTTCAGCGCAGGTGTCAAGCTCCTGTTTCGGAGATCTCAGCTGCGTGAGTGAAACCCGGCTTTTCCATTGGATGCGGTGTCCTCATTCGCCTTGCTGCTCTGGATCGAGCCGCGGATCACGAAGACATCGGCCCCGGTGCCGATGCGGTTGTAGAGGTCCACCACGTCGCGGCTGCCCATGCGGATGCAGCCGAAGGAGGCGGGTGCGCCCAAGTAGCGCTCCTCTGGGGTGCCGTGGATGTAAATGGTGCGGCGGAAGGCGTTCTGGTTGCGGGACTCGGTGCCGGTCAGCCAGAGGATCCGCGTGACTACCGGATCGCGGCCGGGGGCGTTGGGCTTGAGAACCTCACCTGTGGGGCGGCGGCTTTTGAAGACACTGCCGACCGGTGCATTGTCGCCGATTTTTTTAGCGACTTGGAGCCGTCCGAGCGGGGTGCAGTTGCTGTTAGGACGATCACCGACGCCGAATTTGGAGGTGGAAATTTTATAGGCCTTGACCGGATTGCCATCGCGCACGAGCAGCATTTTCTGATCACGCACGCTGATAATCATTTTATTATGGGTATCCCCGCCACTGAAGGCGAACGAGTTCGAGCCGCAACTGGAGAACCCGAGTGCTGCCAAGAGGCTGAGCGAGGCGAGAAAAATCACGCGCGGCAGTGGAATTCCGTTCATGGTGTTTTGCGGTTTACACTCTTCGCGACCGCTGCGTCCGGGGCGGATGGCAAAAGACGGACCAAAGAAGATAAGGATGTATAAAAGAATCCGACGGGAAATGGAAGCAAAAGAATCGCGGAAGGCCAATTTGCGCTCATAGCGGCATCAATAACGACGAAGAGGAAGAAAAACCCGAACAGTAGTTCGACGAAGGGCGTGAGCGTTTTCATGGCCTTGTAGCTGCTTTTTTTCCAATCATTGCGCTGATTTTGGCCGATGCCGTATTTCGGGGTGCGGACGAAGGCGCTTTGATGGTTGAAAATCGCTTCGAGCACCGCCTTGGTATTGCTGATGGACATGCCGATGCCGAGGGCGAGCAGCAGCGGGAGGTAGGGGATTTCTTTCCACCACGAGCCGGGGCGCAGGGCCTTTTGGGCAACCATGTAGAACACGATCACGGAGACCGACGAGAAGAAGAAAATCGGGACATTGACAATGTAATAGGTGAGTTTCCCGAAATCCGGCTGCCACTGCTGGTTCGGATAGATCAAGAAACACAGGCAGATCAGGAGCAGGTAGGCGAAATTTGAGGTGAGATGGGCGGTGGCTTCCATCTTGATGAAGAGCGGCACGTCGCTTTTCCAAATGGCGGGGAGGACTTTTTTGCAAACTTGGATCGAACCCTTGGTCCAGCGGTGTTGTTGGCTTTTGAAGCCGTCCATATCGACCGGCAGTTCGGCGGGCGTTTCCACATCGTTGAGGAAAATGAAGCGCCAACCCTTGAGCTGGGCGCGGTAGCTGAGGTCCATGTCCTCGGTGAGCGTGTCGTGTTCCCAGCCGCCAGCGTCGGCGATGCAGGATTTTCGCCAGATGCCGCCGGTGCCGTTGAAGGTGAAGAAGCGCCCGGAACGATTGCGGGCGGTTTGCTCCAGCTCCAAATGGCCGTCGAGGAACATCGCCTGAATGCGGGTCAGCACATTGTAGGTCCGGTTCAAGTGGCCCCAACGGGTCTGGATCATGCCGATTTTATCATCGGTAAAATAGTGGATCGTTTTTTGCAGGAGATCTGGATTCGGGACAAAGTCGGCATCGAGGATGAGGAGAAATTCACCTTTCGCGAACCGCGAGCCGTTCTCGAGTGCGCCTGCCTTGTAGCCAGTGCGGTCCGTCCGGTGGATGTGCTGGGCATCGAAACCTCGAGCCTTCAAGCCCTCGATTCCCGCCCGGCAGATTTCCACCGTCTGATCCGTCGAGTCATCCAAAAGCTGGATCTGTATCTTGTCCTGCGGGTAATCCAGCGCGGAAACCGAAGCCAGCAGCCGGTCCACGACGTGCATCTCGTTGAATACCGGAAGCTGAATGGTCAGCAAAGGCAGTTCCGCGAACAATTCCTTCGGTCGCGGATGCTTACGAGAGTGTTTCAGGTAGAGAAAAACAATCGTCAGACGATGCGAGCCATAGCCGGCCAGACCAATTAAGACGATAATATACGAAGCATACCAAAGAGGTGAGGACCAGTCCATAACGGTGGGGAAAATCGGAGTTCAGGCGGATGTTCCGAGCCTTTGGGATGATAACAGGCCAGTGCTCGGCTGCTGGGTAGGTGCTCCATTGGACCACGGTGCCAGACACCGCAGGCAAGCAGGAATCGGGCCACGAGTCAAGCCCCAAGTCGGGGTCGGAAATTTCCGACCACGGCGCGTGATACCTCTCGACTAACCTGGCAGTTACAGACGCCGGGCAAAATGCCAGTTGTGTTCTTAGAATGATTCCAGTTTTTCGGCATCCCTAATATGACGAAATCGTCACTTGTACGATTGGGTCGTGCCTGCCTAAATCTTCGCGTGCCCAAGCCGCGCTGCGAACCAATCACCGAACTACAGCTTTCTGGATGGAAGCTGCTTGAGCGGTTCATCGGCGTGCTTGACCAG
>JAYVNM010000086.1:0-15498 GCA_043758445.1 Akkermansiaceae bacterium
GGGCATTATTACCACGCCGCGACGGGTCTTCATCTTGCGCTCTATCGGGCGTATGATGCGGATCTTGGAAGATGGCTATCTGCGGATCCCATTGGGGAAAGGGGCGGACTCAACCTGTACGGATATGTCCTTGGCGACCCCATCAACGGTTGGGATCCGTATGGCTTGGAGTTTTGGACCTGGGGTGATAGCGATGCAAATGACTGGTTTCCTTCCGCCGGTGAGATGGGTGAGAATGCAGCAAATTTCACCATGGGATTCGGTGATAATTTCACGTTGGGTCTATCGAAAGTAATTCGCGATAATGTGTATGGAGAAAGCTATACGAATCCTTGCTCAGCCGCGTATAAGGGGGGAGAGTGGGCAGGTATAGCTGCTAGCGTGCTGGAAGGTGGGGCTGGCGCAGCAAAATCCGCAGGGGGGCTAAAAAACATAGCTCGATATGAGCTGGGTCAAAAATGGCTTCCGCGTCTGGCAGAGCGTGCGGGTCGCTTGGAGAGGTGGGCTGGATATGATGCAGTTACGAGAGGAGATTTACTTTTGAAATCAACAAAAGGTAATTGGTTGAAAGCTTTTATGCCTGAAAAGATTTTTGCGCCAATGGCGCCAAAAGCACTCCGAACAGGGCCAACACCACTTGCTATTGGCGCATTGCATGCAGGAGCGCAAGCTGCTGGTAACAGCATAAGAAGTGGATGCAAATAATTTGAATGTATGAATTTATTTGAACTAATAATATTTTTTATTGTTGGCGCGTCATCAACTTATGGGGCACTAGTGATCAGCCATGGAAAGGGATTGTCAGATTTGAAGATTTCTTTCGTGGCTGGGATTTTATTTATAATTTTAAATATTACCTTAAATTACCTGATAGAGACTCTTAAGAAAAATGGCAAATGAATGAAGGGCGGAAGGGGGTCAATGTACACTAATCAAAAGTTAGATCTTTTCCTTAGAGGCTTTGAATGGTATCAAGGCCAAAGACCTTCAGTCCCACCGGTTCCTTACATCATCCCAACAGGTTATTAAGATGAAAACTATAGTTCTAAAGTCCCTTATGTTGGCCATGCTCGGGCTTCAAGGATTCATTGCCCTGGTAGGCGCATTATCTTGCAGAGTCACCGCAGTAACTTGGATATTGGTCCAGCTCTCAGTGGTGGTATAAGCCGATGCGGCTGAGAAAATTAAACTGCCAGCCGATGTTTCCGTCCACTTGCCCTTCACGAAGTTCATGCCACCGGCATCATCAGGCCATGAGATTTCCACGATGATGTCATTCGGCTGATTGCTGGAGAGAGCCAAATCCTTATCCAATTGCACACGGACATCCCTTGCTTGCCCGTTCATTGAAATGGAACCGGTAAAAAGCGCCAAAGCTTCACCTCCCGCCGGTTCAGTAAGAATTGCGGTTTGACCATTTGATTGCAATGTTAGGCTATCAGCACTTGCTGTTAAGGAAGCAGGCAACGTCAACTCAAAAGCGGGCGCTTCCGCCAATGATATGTCGCTGTAGTTCTGTTTTTCTATCAGTATGGAAGCACCATCCCATCCCTTGCGGTTCAACACGTTTGCATTGGACCTGACAACGACGTTGTGAAGGCCCGGCGATATATCATTGATGGTGATTGTTTTCGCAAACGAGACGGTGGAGTCACGCCTCAGCCACGGACTTTTCACGGGGACTCCGTCTGATAGCGGTGTAACGGACAAGGTGTCGATCACATTGCCATCCAGAATCACATCAACAGTTGAAACCTTCCCATCCCCCGCAGCGAGGAGTTCAGAGAACCTCTCGCGGGCCTTGCCGGACAGATCCATTTTCAGCGTCCCGTTATTCTGAATCACGGACGTTAAGGATTCGATCTCAACATCCGGGCGAGAATCGGATTCTTCTACAAGCGCACCCAAAGGCGTGCATTCTCCGGTCTCGGTATCTCTGGTGATGAAATCAACCTCCACCGGCACGAGGTAGAGGGATTGCGGGCCATTTCCTTGCGCATCGGCGCATTGGCAAGAATACTCGGAGGTACCACCAAAGAGACCGAGATATTCCATTTCCTGGGTGGCAGCGGGGGTCTTGCGGAAAACAAGATAAGTCATTCCTGGCGGCAATGCTCCATCGGATAGATCGATTTTTACCCCATTTTCATAGAGTTCCTCCATCTTATCCTTGTCAGATCCAGGGACAAAATTGGGGGTGATAATGACGGTGGTGCCTGCAGGGATCGGTCCGCTATCCCGCAGTTGGAGTGCAGTGGTATCCGCTGGAAGGGACTTAGTTTGAGATGAACCGTTTTTATAAATAAACTTAATGTCAACGGAACAGCCAGAATCGCCATCGGAATCAAAGGCTTCGCCCCAAGTGTAGTGGATATTGAGAGGGGCGATGCTCGCCGGGGATGGAGTGCCGCCGCCGCCACCACCGCCACCACCGCTTCCAGTGGCCGCAGTAGCGAAGACGAAGGTATTATTGCCCTGCATAGGAACGGCACTACCGCTGGCGGGACTGTTGAGAATATTCGGCAGATCAAGAGTGAGTGCGTAATAGGTGCCTGCGACCAACGGGGTGTCGGGTTGAAACAGCAGGCTCAAGGTGTTAGCGGAGTAGGTGAAAGTGCCGGGTAGATCCGGGCCATTGCCGCCACGCAGGTGGATGTGGTCGGCGGTGAGGGTGGTAGAGTCCATCGCCTCGCTGAAGGTGAGGGTGACGCCGGACGGCGGGGCGATGCCGTAGGCATAGTCCCCCGGAAAAACTGAGGCGACGTAGGGACCGGCTCCGGTGCTGGGTGGCACACGGACCGGACGGGTAGTGAACGACCATGACACGGCTTGGGCATGGGCCTTAGCTGTGAGGTTTTGAAAGCCAGTGCCGAGAGTGACGGTGTATTGCGTGGCAGGCGCGAGTGCTACAGCGGGGGTGATGCGCAGGAGGTTCACATCTTTGCCATAGTCGAAGCTCACGGCGCATGCGACGGCATTTCCGGCGGCGGTAACCAAGCTTACATTGGCCGGGATGACAGTGGCGGGCGCGAGTGGCTCGCTCCATTGGGCGGTGATGGTCGTGTCGCATGCGGCGTCGATATAATCCCGACCGGGTGAGGTGATGCCGAACGAGGGGCCACCGTCGATGGAGCCAGCGGCGGTGGTGGTCGTGAATTTATTATGGAAAGGCAGGATGTGGGCCAGCCCGGCAGTTTCTGCGGTGAAATCGATTTGATACGAAGGCGTTGGGGAGTCGTCATCGGGCCATGGAGTGAATGAATTTCCGCTAGGAACGAAGGCGATGGCCCGGCGGCCGGGGAGAATGATCGTGGTGCCAGTAGCAGGAACTGGCGCACCGCTGCTAGTATCGCTGATCCATGAACCGGTGATAGATGTTGACGCGGGCAACGCTTGGTTCAGATAGAGGATGACTGGTTGCCCGCAGGGATAACCGGGATAGTAGTCATAGAAAGATCCTGCAACGGACTTCGGGATTGAGGCGATGACGGAAGGGGTTCCGGCGGGAAGGGAGGAAATATCGTTAGGGTTTGTGTCGGCCAAGTATTCTTCGAGATTTGTGTAGCTATCGCCGTCGGGATCGCCATTCGGATCAATGGTGGACAAGCCGCCGTTTAATAGAATGCCGGTAAAATTCTTGGCCAGCCAGAGGTCGGCTATACCTGCTAGGGTGGTGGGATTTTGCGGATCGGTGCCGAGCTTGGCCTCTTCGGTGTCCGTTAAGCCGTCGCCGTCGGGATCGGCTAGCAGATTGAAGTTGTTTGGGAAGAGTTCGCCGTTGTTGTATTGCCTTTCCCAAATGTCGCTGATGCCGTTGTTGTTGGTATCGATGATGGCGGGGGCAGGGAGAGAAGCCAGAATCCAGAAGCAAGAAACCAGACAGAAAAGCAGGGAGCGGGACGCTCCGGCAACGGTCTGGAGCAGGATGCTCCAGCTACGGTTTTTGAAGAGGTTCATTGTCCGTTCCCTCCCGCATTGGCTGGGGTTGCGGGGGCTGGGTTGGTCCAAAAATTAAGGGTGATATCTTTGGGTTTGGGCGGGTGTGCTTTTAGCTCGGCGGCTTGTTGGAGGCGGGCTTGTTCGCGGCTATCGTATGCGGCTTTGAGTCGCTCGAATTCGTTGTTGTAAACGTCGTGGATGGACTGGATGGCGGCGAGAGCTTCCGGGGTGGGATTTTCCGAAGTGATGGCAAATGTGGCGTTGCCTGCGGGAAAATCGGGGATTTGTGGGGCGGGGTTTTGAGCGGGGAATTGGTTTGCGCGGTCGAGGTCTCGTGAACTCCACATCATTGAGAGACTGCGGGTTTTGCCATCGGAACCGAGGAATGAGGAGAACCCTGTCAGAAGGGAGAGATCTGCGTTTGACCAAAAGGTAACGGGCACGCCGCCGTTGGTGGGGCGATAGGTGGCGTAGGTGCGCGGCGGGGAGTCCTTTGAGCGGAAAACGGTGGCTCCGATGAAGATTTGTTCCACGCGTGGTGCGGCTCGCAAGTCGGCGAGGCGTTGTTGTAGGGCAGGACTGGTTTGATCCAAGACGGGTTGATCGGCTACCGGGGCGGGAAGGGCGATGGGGGAAATTTCCTGGACGATGATTTTGCGCCCGTCCTGAATGTGAGTTTCTGAGGAAATGATGTCCTCAGGGGCAACGACGAAGCCGGGCTTCGGCGGCTCGGCGGGTGGTGGCGTGCCATCTTGTACCTCGCCGATGACTTGGGCGGCACCGGGGGCCGGGGCTTGGTCCTCGGATCGGACTGAGGAGATGCTGACTAGCGCGGCTAAAAGAATGAGTGGTAGGGGTTTGATGGTAGTGAGGAAGTCGCGTTGGCGATTCAAATAAGGGCTGCTGGAAACAAAGGGCGCGGACTTGACCGCGCCCCGAACTCAGGCACCTACAAGCGCCTCCAAGAAAGACGCGACAAGCCGCCGATCTGGCGCGACAGCTTTGTCTTTCTTGGGGCCATTTTAAATTTGTAGGTTTCGTTGACGGCCCAGAAGCTTTTGTTGGTCGCAAAAGCAGTTGTTTTTAGTTAGGTAAAAGTGGTGGCGGTATTTCGTCTTTCCCTTGAAAGACGAAAGAGTGACTGACGTAATATCCGGCTTTTGGCGAGGATTTTCGGGTGTCTTTTCTCAGGCGCGGGCGGGCGGTGGGATTTTCTTGCTGCTATTTGGGGTGTTTTCAGGCCGAGACGGTAGGTTTCCAGATTACTAGAAGGGGGAATGGCGGCCGTTGCTCAGGGGTGGGCCACGTTTTTCACTCGTGAAAACCAAGCTTGGAAAAGATTGTCGGACGGGGATTGATGGATCGGCGGAACTTGCTAGCATCGCCGGGTATGGCTGAGCGGATGATATTCAAGAAGCGGCGGAGAAACGGCCTGGCCTGGCTTGGTGCGGGTTTGTTAGTGCTGACGCTCGGAGGCGTGGGGTTGTATTTCAAGGGGCTTGCGGCGCACTTGAAACATGGCATCAAGGAGGCGATCTCGCCCACCCCGGTCATCCCGGCACCCGATAAGGACGACATCTATCGCCAGGCCGAGGCGCGGATTCGGGCGGAAATGGAGGAAAAATACGAGCGCGACATCGCGGCCTTGAAGAAATCCCTCGCGGAGGCCGAGCGGCAAAACGCGGAGACTCAGGACCAACCCGACGTGCCGGTGGCCGAGACCGGTTCCGTCAGCGATGTGCGTAAACTCCGCTCCGGTATCCCTTTCAAGTCCGAGGTGAAAATCGTAAAAGGTGGGATCGCCTCCCGCGAGCGCCTCGACGAGACCAGCTACACCGCCACCTATCAGCTCTCGCTGCGCCTGCCCACCCCCGCGAAAACCATGGCGGAGCTGATAACCTCCAGTCCGGATCTCGCGAAAATGCTCCCCGGTCTGCCGCCGCTCATCGAAAAGGCCGAGGTCTCCACCTGGTTCGGCAAGCTCTACGAAAACAAGGTGGCTCGCGTCCGTCGTGACGCGACCTCGCTCAATGAGTTGCTCACCAAGCACAACATTTACGACTGCGAAACCATCCTCCAGTTCCAATCCCCAAGTGGGCGCAAGGTGTTTTTCATGCAGTCGGAAATGGATGTGGTTTCCGATGGCTCGGACGGCGATCGGATGCCGACGCTGCCGGATGAAATCGTGAACTCACCAAACTATCAGCCATTCACAAGTTATGGCTGGGCCAAGAAATCCCAGACGCCGAATCCTATGACCGCCGGTTGGGAAAAACGCTTGGCCGCCGCTCAGAAAGAACTCGCCCTCCCGACGACCACCGCCGCCCGCAAGACTTGGCTGCACGAGCGTAGCCAAATTCTCAAACGCGGCATCGAGGATATGAAGAGCCGCAGTTTCCTCATCGCCGAGTATGATCCGTTCATCGTTATCCCCGTCAATATCCTCGCTTCCAATGACGCCTTTGCCCCGAAAGCCGGCGACTATGCGGTGGTTATCTACGGGAAAAACCTCTATCCGGCCATCGTCGGTGATGGCGGCCCCACCTTCATCGTCGGCGAGGGATCGCTGCGGTTGGCCCATGAGATTAACCCGAAGGCGACGCCCTACAATCGCCCGGTCTCGGATTTGAAAATCAGTTATCTGGTGTTTCCCGGCAGCCGAGAGGCCGAGCGCACATCACCGGATTACGAAAAATGGCGTCAGCGCTGTTTTGACTTGCTAGGAGAAATTGGTGGCGTCGGCGAGGGCTACCAGCTTCACCAGTGGCAGGATCTGATTCCGAAACCGGTGCCGCCCGTGCCACCGGTCCCGGCTCCCGCACCCGGCGTTCCGCCCATCACTCCTCCGGTTCCGCCGGCTCCAACATCCGCCGGGTCCGCTCCCGGTAAAGCGCACGAATGACTTTTACTAACAGTAGCAGGGAAATCAGCGTCACCCCCATTTCCAGCAGCGGGGCTACCCCACGCGGGCGCTCACCGGTAAGAAACTTCGCCAGTCCCGGCACGTTGCCCAGCCCACGAGCCGAGCCTAACAGTGCGAGAATTCCCGCGCCGACGATGCCATGCCAGCGCATTTTTATCGAAAAAATCCCGCAGATCACGATGCCGCCGCCTAACTGAAGCGCACCTTGGAGGAAACCCATCGCGTCAGGCCGATCTAACAATGATGGTGCCGCACCACCCATGGCCAGGATTGTCAATCCGCAGATGAAAATGTAAACCCGCATGGCCGGAAGCTGGCATGGATGCGGATACCCGCAAAGTCACAAAACATCGGAAATCAGGCCGTGCCGGTGATTCAGCTCCAAAAAATCGCCCTCCCGAGTAACTTGGCAGCTACAGACGTCGGGCAGAATGCCAGTTGGTGCTTGCCAGCGGCCATGCGCGTGCGGAAATCGCCTTGCCAGCGTTTTTCAGTGACCATGCCGTGCTCCAGCGCGACAAGCCACTGCCGATCTGGGGCACCGCCGCGCCGGGTGAGGCGGTCGAGGTATCTCTCGGCACGCAAAAAGCGACGACCAAAACAGGTGCCGACGGGCGAAGGCGCTTGGACAGTGGCCAGCGAGAAGTCGTTAGGTGGCTTCACTGCGGTGGGCTAGCAGTTTGCGCACGCACTTCATGTTAGAACGGGCGTGCCCATCGGCCTGCTGCGGGCCACCAAGGGCAGCCCTGTCGTTGAGATGTGGCTGTCCGAAGCGACCATCCTCAATGACCCAGGCCTCAAGCCGCTTGGCGAGAAACTGCGCACGGCAATGAACGCCTACCAAGAGGCCAAGAAGCTGGCAGTCGCCGCAGGCAAGCAGTCGGATGCCGCCGACTTCCCACCCCATCCGCCCAGCGAGGCCAGCCCCCTGCGGCCACGTTTTTCGACACGCTACAACTCGATGATCGCACCGTTTGCCGGCATGGCCCTGCGCGGCATCGTCTGGTATCAGGCGGAAACCAACTCGCTCAATCCGCAAATCATCGCCGCCTATCCGGCGGCGCGCGGCGATGGTGACACGGGCGACTTCCTGGTCGTGCGCGTGACCGATAAGGAACTCATCGTCATCCAGCGCAAGCTCGGCAGTTGGGGGATGCAAAAGCGAAAAATGTTAGGCGTGCCTGCAACCCACGCTCCTTGAATGCCCACAACTTTCAGTTTCAGCACGCTCGGTTCTTGCTCTTGCGCTTTGAAGCGCGGACTGAAGTCCACGACTAGCCGATGAATGTTAAGGAACCAAGCCGGAAATCGATCAGGATAACTCGGACTCTTCAATTTCCCCGGCTGAAGATGGAGTCCATGCGGTCGAGGTATTTTGAGAGATCGTCGTCGCGGTGGGTGGGATTGGCCTTGAGGCGGTCCTTGAGGCGCATGTAGTCGTCGAAGGCACCGCTGGTCTCGCGGGCGCGGGTGATTTCAAACCAGTCAAGGTAGTCGCGGCCACGGACGGACTTGCCAAGCATGGTGGTGCGGCGCTGGGCCAGAGCGTCGAGGCGGGCGGGGAGGTCCTTGGTGGCGTTTTTGGCGATGTCTCCGAGGATGGTTTGATAGCCAGCGAGGATGGAGCGGTAGGACGGGAAACAGCGGTAGCTGAGGCGGACCAGGGCGTCTTGGGCGAGGCGGACGGCATTGGCGCGCTCGGGCGCGGGGAGGGCGGCGAGCTCGGGCCAAGCGGCGAGTTCCTTCTGCTGGATCACGCCCTCCGCGTTGCGGAAATTGAGCCGCAGGGCCTCGGCGAGGGCGGCCTCGGTGCGGGCGATGGCGAGCACGTCGGTGGCGAGGTTTTGGCCGCCGATGTTGGCGAGTTGGAGCGCCCACCATTTCGCGAGGCTGGTGGCGGAGAGATTGAGGCCGGGGAAATGTTTGCGCAACAGGGACGGCATTTCTCCCTCGTAGGCGGCGACCTCGGTGAGATAGGCGCGGAAGCCATCCCTGCCCTGCGGTTGCTGGAGCAGGGCCATGACAAGCGAGCCGGATGAAACGCGGAACGCGGCACGCATGGCGGCGTCCATTTCCTCAAAGCCGTGATCGTCGATGGCGAAGAGGTCATCCAGCTTGAAGAGGCCGCCGGTTTTGAAGAGCACTTCGTAGAGGCGGCGATCACTTTGATTCAGCCGCCAGGAGGTGGCTTCGCGCAGGCCATCGACCAACCACGGCGGAACCCGGATGTGGGTGGCGAATTCCTCTGCGGGGCGCTTTCGCAGAGCACGTTCGTAAACCAGGGCGGCGGTGACGGCGGATTTGAAGCGCTCCTGCTCGATGCCCCGGCTGAGGTGGACGTCGATCCGCAGTTCATAACCGGCCTCGTTGACACGGAGATCCATGGCCACAGTGCGGAGTGGCATGGGATCGCCGGATTTGCCATGGAGCGTGATGGTGATGGGGACTTTCCAGTCGTACTTTTCCTCGGTTAGCTTGAGGAGTTCGGCCTTCGCCTCTTCGGCGAGTTGGGCGATGGTGCCACGGTCGGCGGCTTCGCCAGCGACGATGCGGAACTGCTTGCTCGAGCTGACGATGGAATCCTGGCCATTGAGCTTGAGCGGCGGTGGCGGCTCGGCGATTTTGATGGCCCGTGGCGCGTCCTGCGCCTGAATCAATGCGCTGCAAAAGAATCCCAGAACGAGGAGGCGAGCGCTCATTTTTCGCGTCAGAAGGTCAAGGTTGTGCCCTTACCTGCGGACGCGTCGCGCGGGTTGAGAACGAGGCGGCCTTTTTTAATTTTCACGTCGGCCATTTGGCGGAGGGCTAGGTCGATTTCGTCAGGAAAAAGGGCGGCGAGTTTTTGGTAAGCGGGTAGGACCAGATAGAGGAACCCTTGCGGCACCACGAGTTTCCCGAATCGCCCACCCTGCGGCGGCCCTGGAATGCTCGGGTGGAAGGGGCCGCCGTGCATCTGGACGTCGGTGGTGGTCCCCTGTGGCCCGATCATCCGTTCGATTTGCAGATACATCGAGACGGTGAAGGGTCGCCCCATGATGGCGCGTTCCATGATGACCTCCGCCCGGTCATCCTCAAGCCGGACCCAAACGTGCTCGAGCGAGATATTTCCCGCAAGGGAGCCGCCCTGTTTGAGGGTCAGCGTGCGGGCGAGCCAGCGGTTGATCTCCGCTTCGGATAGAGCGAGCGGGTAGCCACGCTCGATGGAATTTTTCAACACTGCCTTCAGATCCCGCTCGGGGCCGCCCTTGATGGCGGGGCTGTTACCACCGATCTCGGTGAGATCTTGGGGCTGGATGATGAAAAAGACTGCCGTAGCCAGACCAAGCGCCCCCACGAGAAGGACTAGGACGACTAACAGGGAAAGGCAGCCGCCGCCGGATTTCGGCGCTTTGGAGGATTTGGAATCGGCCATGAGGCGGATAGTTATCATGGCTTGCCCGGCTTGCAAAGCCTCGCTTCAGAAAGCATCATTCCGCAGGCTTCGGCTTCGGCTTCGGCGCGGGGGCTGGTGCCGCAGCGGCCGCGGCGGCGGGAGGGGCATTCGCGGCACTTTCCGCCTTCGCCCCGGCCTGATAGGACGAGGAGCGGTAGTCGGTTTGGTAAAAGCCGGAGCCTTTGAAAATAATGCCGCCGCCCGTGCCTAACAGGCGTTTCACCGCGCCGTCGCAGCCGACGACCGGGCAGGAGGTGAGTTTCGCATCATTCATGCTTTGAAACACCTCGAAGCGGTTTTTGCATTTTTCACATTCGTAATCGTAATTTGGCATGGCTCTCACGGGTCTTGTAACACGTTCCACCTGTCGCGCAACCCCGGCGTGGAATTTCGCGCAGGGCATCTACCTTGGAAAAATCCAAATAGAGATGCTCTGGGATTTCGCGTGCCGTGGCCGACCGGATCTGGTTAAGTCATCGCCATGCAACCGCGGGTCAAGACCATCGCCTCGATTTCCGTCGAAAAATTTTTCGATGCGCACGCCGATGCCCTCGGGCTGACTCTCCACGGCGAGCGGGTGGGCTTTGACCGACTGATCAGCGAGCCGGCGATGAACCGTCCGGGACTCGCCCTAGCCGGATTTTTCTCCTATTTCGCCAGAAAGCGTGTGCAGGTGTTAGGAAATTCCGAGCTTTCCTACTTGAAAAAACTGCCGGAGCCAATGCGCATCGACCGCTTCCGCCGAATGTGCGACCGCGACATCCCGTGCATCGTGATCTCCCGCGGCTCGACTCTGGACGAGAATCTAGCAGAAGTCGCGCGGGAACGCACCATCCCGGTGTTCGGCACCTCGCAGGTGACGATGAATTTCCTCAACGCGGCCACGATCCGGCTCGAACATGAATTCGCCCCCAGCGTGACCCTACACGGCTGCATGGTTGATATGCGCGGCGTGGGCGTGCTCATCGTTGGGCGGAGCGGCTCGGGAAAATCCGAGACTGCTATTGGCCTGTTAGAACGTGGGGCCTCACTGGTGGCTGACGACATGGTCCGCATCAAATACGTCGGCGGCGAGTTGATGGCGACGGCCCCGGACCTATCCCGTGGCTACATGGAAATCCGCGGCATCGGCATCATCAACGTCGCCAACCTTTATGGCCTCGCCTCGATCCGCCCGGACAAGCGGCTCGACCTCGTGGTCACGCTCAAGCCCCAAGCCGATCTGAACGAGGTGGACCGCGTGGGCCTCCAACAGAAGACCTATGAAATTCTCGGTCAACACGTCGTCCATGTGGAAATCCCCGTCGGTCCGGGCCGCGACACCGCGCGGATGGTAACCATCGCCGCGCTCGATCAACAACTCCGGCGGCTGGGCTATAACATGGCGGACGAGTTTAACCAGAAGCTGATGGACCACATGAGCGGCGGCGGGAAAATGTGATAATCGGAAGTTAGACGACGCTCTCCACTCCCATGAATTTGCTCGGCGCAATCGCAGTCGTTATTAGCATCTTGGCATTCGCACTCACCTACGAACGTCTGCGCTTGCGAAGCCTGAGGGTGCGTCTCGCGTTTTTTTGTGGATTTTCGCTCCTCGCAATTCCGTCGGTTCTGTTTGCCGTTTTCTACCTTCACATCCTGCCGGAGCGAGCTTGGTTTTACACCCTTCGTTCGTGGGCAGGCACCGAGTTTCTCGTTGTCTTTCTCGGTTGTGCCACCGCCGCCTTCGCATCCTTGTTGCCGCGATTGTTGCTTGGGGTGCCTTTATTTGCATTACTTGCTCTCGGCGTGGTTCGCCAGTTTTCTGTAATCGAAGCCTTTATCTGACAGTTGTCGTCCGAGGAAGACGTTCTTGAAAATGCCGATGCGTCCTTCGATGGCCGCTCACCGTTTGAGCCCTTCGCGAAAGTCTTGCTGGTTGGCGAGTTTGGCGGCCAACTCGCTGACGTTGCGCGGACACAGGCCATTGCCAATTCCGCGCTTTTCCAGCAGGGCGGTGTTAGACTTGCTGGCCAGGCCGCGATCTCCCCAGACATTGCCGATGGCCAACTGCTGACTGAAAAGGCTTTGATGGAACCCATTTCGCCGACTCACAGGAACCATTGCAGCAGCGGGCTGTCGGCAAGGCGGGTGGCGAAGTCGCGATGATCGAGGCCCGTGAGGTTGCGTACAATGTTGGTTCGCAGGGCAAGCACGCTGTATTTCGCGAAGCGCTCCAAGTGCTTGGCAGTGATGATGCGGGTGTCGATTCCGCGCTCGGCCAGAATCAGTGTGCCGGTTAAAGCAAGCAGTGAGACCTTGCTCAGTTCTACGGAGGTGATTTCAGGAACAAGCAGTGAGCGGATTTTTTTGATACGTTGAAGCTGAACCATTCCATCAGGTATGTCAAATCTGGTGCTTGGTTGACCGGAGGCAAACCAAACGCCGCCGAGCCATCTAGGATCTCAACTACCGCAACTCACTGCTCTCCCTAGCTTGATCGCCGTGTCTTACCCCTAGCTCGAAAATGCTTGATCCGACCGCATTCTCAGATCACACTTCCCCAACCTCAAACACCATGAAATCCACCATTCTAACATTCGGCAGCGCCGTCATGGCCATCGCCCTCTCCAACTGTGCCGGACCCGTCGGCCCTAACACCCAGCGCGGTGCCGCCACCGGTGCCGTGGGCGGCGCGGTCCTCGGCGGGATCATCGGCCATCAATCCGGTCGCGGTCTCGAAGGGGCCGCCGTCGGTGCGGCGGGCGGCGCGGCGGTGGGCGGCGCCTACGGCAATGCCCAAGACCAAGAGCAATACGGCGGCTATAACAACGGTCGCTGAAATCCGCTTCGTTTCCGCACCGGGACGTCCAGCATTTGGACGTCCCGTTTTTTATTTGGATGAATTCTCACTCCCGCGTCTCTTAAAGAACAACGCTCATGCAACGCCACCTCCTTTTCCTTGTCCTCACCTGCGTCGCCACCCTCACGGTTAAAGCTGAAACAGACCCCAGCCGCACCACCTCCATCGCGAGCTTGGTTTCCGAGGAAAAGGCCATCGCCCCAGGAAAATCATTCACGGTGGCCCTGCAACTCTCGCATCCTCAGGGTTGGCACAGTTACTATCAAAACTCCGGCGGAGTCGAAGAATCACCGTCGATCGAGTGGGAACTGCCCGCTGGCTTCACCGCCGGACCGATCCAATGGCCGGTGCCGGAAGTGGAGGACGGCGTTTTCGGTAAAAGCTTCGTCTATCAGGATAGCCCGATTTTCCTGGTAGAAATCACCGCCCCATCATCGCTGGAAATGACCTCTCCCGTCACTCTAACTGCGAATGCGAAGTGGCAAATCTGCAATGTCGTGTGCATGCCCGAAAAGAGATCGCTGGATATAACAATACCCGTGGCCGCCACTGCGGAAAAGGATAGCACTCTCACTGGATTGTTTGAAACAGCCCGGAAAGCCATCCCGGTTATATCATTGTCCGCGAAGATCACCGCCCAATCCGACGGCGGCGACATCCAGCTCCGCCTCACCCCAGCCTCCGCGCTCACCGGAACTCCCACCGATTTCATTCCTAACCAGCCTTTTCTTCAACCCGCCAGCGTCGGCGGCAACATCCAGCGCGATGGCGGGGCTTGGAAGGTCACCTTAAAGCGGATCAAAAAAGATCCGAGCGACGACACCAAATCCGTGCCTCAAGGCAAATCCCTATCAGGCATCCTCGTTGCTCCAGTCTCTATCATAATCCCCGACACAGCCATCGCCATTCCGCCCGCGCAATCACTGCCGATTTCCAAATACCTCCCAATCCTCTGGGCCATGTTGTTAGGCGGATTGATCCTCAATCTCATGCCCTGTGTTTTCCCGGTCATTGGTTTGAAAATCATGGGCTTTGTCCAACAGGCTGGAGCGGATCGCCGGAAAATCGCGCTGCACGGCATCACCTTCGCCCTCGGCGTGCTCGCCTCCTTCGGCGTGCTCAGCGGCATTCTCTTCGCCGCCCGCGAGGCAGCGGGCGGTGGCGAGCAAATCGGCTGGGGCTATCAACTCCAAAATCCCTGGGTCGTGCTCACACTCATGCTGCTCATGTTCGTGCTAGCACTCAACATGTTCGGAGTCTTTGAAATGGGCACCTCTGCCACTTCCGTCGGCGGCTCACTCCAGTCGAAGCAAGGACTTTCCGGCTCATTTTTCTCCGGCGTACTCGCCACCGTCGTCGCCACGCCATGCTCCGCGCCCTTCCTCGGTGCGGCCATCGGCGTGGCCATCGCCCTGCCCGCCTTCCAGTTCTTCGCCGCCTTCGGGGCCATGGCCATCGGCCTGGCGCTGCCCTATCTGATTCTATCCATTTTTCCGAAACTCATCGACTTCCTCCCCCGCCCCGGCGCGTGGATGGAGAGCTTTAAGCAAGCGATGTCCTTTCTGCTCTTCGCCACCGCCGGTTTCCTGCTCTGGGTCTATGCTGGCATCATTGACTTCGATAACATGCTCGGCCCCATCTTCGGTCTCAGCGCCATCGCTGTGGCTTTCTGGATCCATGGCCGCTGGAACCTCCCCCACCTCAAGCAAGCCACCCGCATCACCGCGCTCGTCCTCACCATGCTGTTCGCCGCCACTGGTATCTATCTGGCGAAACCTCCCGGAGCCGCCGCCATCGAGTGGGAACACTGGTCCGAAGAACGCGTCCAATCCCTCCTCGCCGAAGGCAAACCCGTTTACATCGACTTCACCGCCAAGTGGTGCGCCACCTGCCAATTCAATAAAAAACGTGCCTACACCCCGGAAGTCATCGCCCTTATGAAACAAAAAGGCGTGGTCCTGCTCAAGGGCGACAAGACCAAGCCGGACCCAAAAATCGATGAAGCCATCCAGAAACTCGGTCGCGCCGCCATCCCCGTGAACGTCCTGTTAGCCCCCGGCAAAGACCCCATCATCCTGCCAGAATTACTCTCGCCCACGGATGTGATAGAGGCTTTGAAAAAACTGGAATGACGCAGGATGCCTTAGTTGAAATTCGCCCATCCGGCTCTTGCCGCTCAGCGACCTTCACTGGGTCTCTCTTGGTTATACTCGCCGTCATCATAAATTGTGAGAAAGAAGAGTGGTAAATATCTTCCAGGTTTCTGTAATCTCTTCGGGTGATTTCCCTTCAATTCAGCGACCAGGATCTGACCGACATTGACGAAGCGTGCGACAACCCCGATCTCCCTGAAAAGATCAA
>JAYVNM010000087.1:0-15485 GCA_043758445.1 Akkermansiaceae bacterium
CGC
Source organism: Akkermansiaceae bacterium (assembly GCA_043758445.1). GTDB lineage: Bacteria > Verrucomicrobiota > Verrucomicrobiia > Verrucomicrobiales > Akkermansiaceae > Luteolibacter. The sequence goes on from JAYVNM010000087.1 coordinate 4, forward strand.
TTCGTCAATGTCGGTCAGATCCTGGTCGCTGAATTGAAGGGAAATCACCCGAAGAGATTACAGGAACCTGGAAGATATTTACCACCCTTCTTTCTCCCAATTTATGATGACGGCGAGTATATAACCCACTTAACTATCGGGAGATTCAGTCGCCTGCTAGCAAAAAACTGATGTTTTATGACAAAATGCCGCCGCATGTGATTACATTTGAATCCGTAAACGCAAGTATAGATCAAATGGCACGGGTTCGGTGCTCTTTACCAAGTGCCGAAGATCGGGACAGTAAGGTTCCGACTCCTTCCCTGAGAATGCTTCCTGTTATGTTCAGGAGGGGGCGGAACACCAACTTTACGCTGATTTCCCGTCGGCCTTGGGTTTGCGGAAATCGGGTGGGGTGGGGGTGGTATCGGGGATGACTTTTTCGATGGCCTCGATGGGCACCCAGCCGCGGGTTTTGGTGGCGAAGGAGACGTAGGCCCAGCGGCCGGAAATGCGGAGGATTTCGCAAAGCGAGCCGGGCGGGGCGTCGATGACCTCGGGCGCGGTGCGGGCGGCGTCGGTGTGGAGGGCGACTTTTTCGCCGATGATGACGGCTTGCGCAGCGACTGGGGCGAACTCCGCATCGTTCGGGAAATAGCGCCAGCCGAGGACGCCGGCGGAGATGAGGATGGGGCCGATGACGAGCGCACCGACCGCGGCGATTCGTAGGCGGGCGTCGGGCCGGGTGGCGGGGAAAACGAGCAGGGCGAGGCCGCAGAGCCAGAGGCCGCTCCAAGTGATCGACTGCCAGACGGGCAGCGGCAGCTTGGCGAGTGTGTATTGGTATTCCGGGCGGTGGACGCTGATAGAGCCGTATTTCCGCTCGATGAAACGGAGGTTTTGGCGGGCTTCCGGGTGGGCGGAATTGCGGACGAGGGCGCGGCGATAGTAGAGCGCGGCGTGGCCGGGGGAACCGGAGCGGTAGCAGGCGTTGCCGATGTCGTAGAGCGTGTCTGCGGAGAGTTGGTCATAGTTTCCAGCCTGGAGCCAGAGTTGGATGGCGTCGTCGTATTTCGCGGCTTCATAGGCTTCGAGGGCTGAGGTGGCGAGATCCGCAGCGCGGGCCGGGGACGCATGGCCGAGGGTGGCGAGGAAGATCAGAGTGACGGCGGCTTTGCGGAGGAGTTTGAGAATTTCCTCGCGGCGTTTTGGTTCGAGTCTGATGTTAGAGTTTCCGGCACGGAAGCATTGGGCGTCGCGTTCGGCGAGGACGGCTTGGATTTCCGGGGTCGATTGGTTGCCTAACCAACGCTCGATGAAACTGCCGCTGGCCTTGAGAAATTCCGCGTCATCGGCCGAGCGGATCTCGCGGAGCTGGGCGAGACGGGCAGCGAGGATCGGATTTTTCCTGAGCGCTGGCCCATGGCGCAGCCAGAAGGCCCTGGCGAGGAGGCCGAGCGCGAGGAGGATGGCGATGACGTGGCCGAGCCAAACCGGCGGGCCGGATGCGGCGGGCATGGTGAGGTGGGCCGGGCGGAGGATGGCGAGAATGTCAGTCATGCGTTCTAACGGGACCGGTGGCGCGAGGGCGTTGGACTCCGGTTTTAGCGCGGTGTTAGGGTGCATGACCAAGGGGATCGGCTTGGTGGTGATGGTCTTGTAGGACTCATCCTTAGGGTCGAAATAGGCGAGGCTAAAGGACGGGATTTCTGTTTTGATAGACAAGGGCCGGAGCGACTGGTGGAAGACGACATTACCGGCAAGCTGGCGGCGCTCATCGCCACGCGGGTTATGGGTGGTACTGTAAATTTTCCAACCGTTAGCATCGACGAGTTTGGGTGGGTGCAGGGTATCGAGATTGCCACTGCCGCTAATGACGAGATCCACGGTGATCGGGTCGCCTTCCTGAATCTCGGTGACGGTGGTGCTGGCGCTGAGCTTGAAACTACCGACGGCGTTTTCAAAGCCCTCGGGCGCGCCGGGCGGGAGTGGCAGGGCATTGATTTCCAGCTTGGGAACATCCAGATAGATTTCGGGATTTACCTGACGGGGGAAGGGGTCCATGACGACCTCGCGGGTGGTTAGCCGGACCTTCGCGGGGCCGATGGCGACCTTGCCGGTGCGCGTCGCGGTGATGGTGCTGGGGTAGGATACGGAGAAACAAGGCGAGCCTAGCAAATTTACGATACCGCGCATCGGCGAGGGCTGGAAGCGCCATGCGGTGATGCCGTCGCGCTCGAAGTCGGGGATGCCCCAGTCCTCGACGACCAGTTGCTGGGGGACGAAGACCTTAATTTCGGTGGGGATGGTTTGGTTTTCATAAACCTTGCCGCCGAGGGTGCGGAAGGAGCTGGCGTAGCGGACCGTTTTCTCGCCATTTCGAACCTCGGACCATTTGAGGTCGTCGGGATTGAAAATCACGAAGTCGATCGGCTCGGTTAGGGTTTTCATCCCGTCCACTATCACCGGGATCGGCGGGATGGTGTGGCTGCCGATGGCGTAGCCGGAGATGAGATATTCGAAGACATATTCATACCGTCTGTCAGTTAGGATGCGCGTTTGCGGACCGCGACCGGAGGGGCGGATGTCGATGTCCTTGAGGTCGGAAATTTCCGGGATTTCATCGGGCCTGCCGCCGGTTACGGAGATTTCTAGCAGGGCTTGTTCGCCACGGGCGAGGAAGCAGGAAGTGAGTCGGCTAGAGGTCTGGCCGTGGCCGAGTGCGGCGAGCGCTAGCCAGACGAGAACGAGGGGGAAATGTTGCCAAATATTCATGATGTTACCAATCTTTCACCGCATCCCGGAGCTCGCGGCGGCCCCGGGAGATGGGGCCTTTTTCCAGATCCGCGTTGTCCTTCAGAATGCGTTTGGCACGGTCGGACGGGGACTCGTTAGGATTTCCCCCATCCTTGTCCCCGGCGGATTTTTCGGGGGTCTTCTTCGGGCCGTTTTTACCGTCTTGGGGTTTTTCACCCTTGTCGCCTTTGCCGTCCTTGGGATCCTTGGGGTCCTTTTTGCCATCGCCTTTGTCGCCGGGTTTTTTTGGGTCCTGCGGGTCACCGTCGCCTTCTTTTGGTTCTGCCTTGCCATCGCCGGGCGCGGCTTGGGGCATGGCTTGTTCGGTGTCCTTTTGCTCCTCATCGAGCAGTTCGGCCAACCGATCGAGATAAGTCATGATCAGCTCACGGTTTTTGGCGGCGGTCGGGTCGCTTGGAGACTGGGCCAGCACCGAGTCAAAGTGTCTAACGGCGTCCGCCCAGTTGGTGATGATCGCCTCGAACTGGACGATGCCACTGGTATCGTCCTCGTCGGGAGCCTCGGCGGTGCGGAGTTTTGCGAGGGCTTCCTTGACGATGGTGTCGAAGCGGTTGAGGTCCGGGACGGCGGCGGGATCGGCGGGATAGGCGTCACCGGAGAGGCCTTTCCAACCGAGCTGAAACAAGGAGTTTCCCAAGCCGAGATGGCCGCTGGACCGGACCTTGGCATCGCTCGAAAGCAGGGACTGGCTATAAGCGCTGCGGGCGTTGCGGAAATCTCCGGCGCGGTAAGCGGCGGTGGCCTCGCCGAGGCGGTAGAGGGCCTGGGTTTCGGGAAATCTCGAATTCCCGGCGAGGGCGTGATAGGCATCGCGCGCCTCCTCGTTGTGGTGGGCGGTCAGTGCGGCCTTGGCGGCGGTGGCCTCACTGGCTTGCGCGTTAGAATATGTTAGAAAAAATCCTGCAAGGAAAACCGCCGTTTGAATTCCCTTCCAGCGAGTGCCCGCGATGACCGAGACGAAGAGGAAAAGGATCGCGGGAAACATCAGCCACTGATAGAATTCGATGGAGATTTTTCGTTCGCGGCCATCCATTTCAAAGGCATCCAGATCCTTCACCACCGACATCACTAAGGCCGGAATATCCAACCCCGAACCTGCCAATGCGAAGCGGCCCTTGGTGTCTTCCGCCAGCTTGCGGAGCGCGGTGGCTTGCAAACGGCTGATGATGGTGCGGCCAGAGCGGTCCACCATCTGGCCGTTCGGGAAATCCGCATTGGGGACGAAGCCGCCGTCTTCCGTGCCGACCCCGACGGCGATGACATACACTCCGGCCTGCTCCGCCGCCGCGATTGCAGTGTTGAGCGCACCGCGCTGCTGGTCGTCGTCGTGGACTTCCTCGCCGTCGCTGAGAATGACGAGGGCGTTATTTTTCTGGCCGGTTTTTTTCAAGGTCTCGGTGGCGAGTTGGACGGCGGCCGGGAGGTCCGAGCCACCGCGCGGGGCCCAGGTTTCGTCGATTTGCTCGACGGTGTCATGGACCGCAGTATGGTCGATGGTGAGCGGGGCATAGATATACGGAGTGCCGGCGAAACCGATTAGGCCGATGCGTTCGTTTGGCATAGCTTCGAGCAGTTCGTAAATGACGATTTTCGCCTGGGCGAGGCGGTCCGGTTTCACATCGTTGACACGCATGCTGCGGGAAATGTCGAGGGCGACCATCACGTTGCGACCTAGGGTTTTCTCCATCCGCGTGCCGGCATCGCCACGCGGGCGGGCGAGGGCGATGAGGGTCGCGGCGGTCGCGGCGATGAGGAAAAACAGCGCGAGCCAGCGGGGCAGCGGGCTGCTGCGTTTGTGCAGCGCATCGCGCAGGCGGGGGGCCGCGAAGGCCGACCATTGCCGCCGTTTCAACCGCGCGAGCAGCACTGCGCTGATTCCCAAGATCGGGAGCAGCAGCAGCAGGGCCAGCCAGCCGGGTTGGGCGAAGTTCATGAAGTCAGACGGAGGGTGGGGGATTGAGGACCATATAGATCGCTGCAGCCATGGCCGCAAGCAATGTGACACCGGCGAACCAGGGAAACAACTCAGTATCGTCGATCACGGTCAGACTTTTCGCATCGGTTTTTTCCAATCTGTCGATGGTGGTGAACGTCTGCTTGAGCGTGGCGAGATCCTGCGCCCAGTAGTGCTCGGCTCCGGTCATCTCGGCGATTTTCGTCAGCGTCGGCAGATCGAATTCCTGATAGGGGAAACGCATCACGCTCTGGTCCACCCGGCCTTCTGTGGTGCCGATGGCCACAGTGTAAATCTTGATACCCAGCGTTTTAGCGTGCTCGGCGGCTTCGAGTGGGGAAATTTTCCCCGAGTTGTTAGCGCCGTCGGTGATGAGGACGATGATTTTGCTCTTCGCATCCCGCGCTTCCAAGCGCACGGCGGCAGCGGCGAGGGCGGAACCGATTGCGGTGCCTTGCTCCTTTACAGTGCCATTGTCGCGCTCGTTCAAGCGGAGCTCGTTGAGCGAACTTCGCAACCATTGATGGTCGAGCGTGATGGGGCTGGCATCGCGCGGGCGACCAGCGAAGGCGATCAATCCCATCCGGTCTTCGGGTCGGCGGCTGATGAAATCGTCGATCACTTTTTTCGCCACATCGATGCGTTTTGCATGAACACCCTGATCAACGAAATCCTCGATGTTCATCGAAAGTGATAGATCGAGGACCAGCATGATGTCGATGCCGCTGGCTGAGCGGCTTTGATATTCATTGCGCCAAACCGGGCGGGCCATGGTGTTGATGGCGCAGATCAAAGCGACGTAGGCGAGGGGCAGGCCGAGGTTCCATGCCACCCGCCGGACGCGTTTGCCGAGGCTGACGAGGACGGATAGATTGGGGAAAACTACCGCCGAGTCCGAGCCTTTGGCATGGCGCAGCAGTAACAGGAGGAAGGCAGGCAGTAGCAGTAGCAACCAGCCCGGTTGGGCGAAACGGAAGTGTTGAAAAAACGTGCTCATGCGTGGAAGCCGAGGTTGAGGATTTCTAACAGCTCGCGTGATCCGGCGATCACCTCAGCGGTCGCTGCGTTCGGGATTACGGGTGCGTATTTCAAGGCCGCAAGCTTGGTGAATCCGGTAGCCGCTGCCGCGCGGGCCGGTGGGGAAAAGCCCTGCAAGGCATCATGGCGGGCGAGGGTTTCCTCATGCGTCTCGAACAAGGCGGGGTCGGCCGCCGCGATGGATAGAAATTTCCGCAGGATCAGCGAGCAGCGCACCGCCGCCTCACGGGCCGACACCGCGCCGATCTGTTCCAACGCAGTAACTGCCTCCGCGTGGGCGGCGCGGCGGATCGCCAGTGGATCAAACGGCAGCGACTTCTTCTTGTTGAAAAACCAGATGCCTAACAGCACAAGCAGCAGCACGATTGCCACCGCGATCATCCATGGCTCCAGCCACGGGTCCGGCACCAGCGACTCGGGCGAGCGTGGTTCCTGTAGTTCGAAACTGCGGGATTTCTCGAGCATCAGATTTATTAACCGGAGCGCTTGCGGCTACGTTTTTTCAAGAGCAGGTGGAGGGCGGCCAACGTGTCGCCATCGGTTTTCAAATCCGCAGAGTCGATGCCGTGCCGCTTGAAAATCGCGGCCACGCCTTCCTGCTGGCGCGTCATCAGCTTCGCGTAGCCCATCCGGAGGTTCGTATTGCCGGTGTTCACGAGCGTTTCAAAGCCCGTCTCGGGATCGACCATCACGACCTTGCCCGCCTTGGGCAGCCGGGATTCTAACGGGTCCAGCACCCGCAGCGCGATGCTCTCGTGTTTCCGTGCGAGCTTGCCTAACGGTTTGTCCAGCGGGTCGGAGAAAAAATCCGAGATCAGGAAAATTAGTGACTTCCGGCGCAGCGTCCGCACCAGGAAATCGCAGGCTGCGGCCACCGAGGTGCCGGGTTTTGCCGGTTTCGCCACCAGGATTTCCCGGATCATGCGGAGCAAATGGCGGCTGCCTTTTTCCGGCGGGATGAAGAGGAGCGGTTCGTCTGCGAAAATCAGCAGACCCACTTTATCGCCATTGTGCAGCGCACTGAATCCCAGCACCGCCGCCGTTTCCGCCGCCACCTCGCGTTTGCTGAGCGAGACGCTGCCATAGTCCGCCGAGCCGGAGACATCCACTGCGATTACCACCGACAGCTCGCGTTCCTCACGGAATTTCCGAACGTATGGCAGGTTCATTCGCGCCGTCACATTCCAGTCGATGAACCGCACCTCGTCGCCATGTTGGTATTCGCGGAAATCGTCGAAGTCCAAGCCCTGCCCGCGGAACGATGATAGATATTCGCCGGAAAACGACTCACGCACCAAGCGCCGCGCCTTGAGCTCCAGCTTGCGCACCCGCGCCATCATTTCCTCGATCTGTTGGTCTGTTAGCATTTGGGAAGTTGAGAGTCTTTGGTTGAGAGTTGAGGGTGAAGAGCTAGCGATCCGGAGTCTTATCTTTCTATCAACTCTCAACCATCAACTCTCAACTTCTTACAACTCTCAACTTCTTACGGCACCGCCACTTTCGCCATGATCCGCTCGATGACGGAATCCGTGGTCACGTCTTCAGCCTCGGCTTCGTAGGTTAGCAAAATGCGGTGGCGTAGGACATCGAGTGCCATGTCCTTCACATCTTGCGGCGTGACGTAGGCCCGGCCTTGCATGAAGGCGCGGGCGCGGGCGGATAGCGCGAGATTGATCGTCCCCCGGGGCGAGGCTCCGGCGCGGACGAGGTTTTTCAAAGGGGCATCGACCAGCCCCGGATAGCGGGTGGTGTGGATGATTTGCACGATGTATTTGCGGATCGCGGGGTCGATGTAAATTTGATTCACTAAGTCTCGTGAGGTGGCCACTTGCTCTGGGGTGGCCACTGTTTTCGTCTGATAGGGTGCGGTCGAAGTGGCCATCCGGTCGAGAATGTCCAACTCCTCGTCCTTGGATGGGTAGCCGACGGTGACTTTGAGCAGGAAGCGGTCGAGCTGGGCCTCCGGGAGCTGATAGGTGCCCTCTTGGTCGATCGGGTTTTGCGTGGCTAGCACGAGAAACGGCTGGGGCAGGGGATACGAGCGGTCGCCAAGCGTGACTTGCCGCTCCTGCATCGCCTCCAGCAAGGCGGACTGGACCTTGGCAGGGGCGCGGTTGATTTCGTCGGCGAGGATCAGGTTGTTGAAAATCGGCCCCAGCTTGGGCTCGAATTTCATTTCCTGCGGGTAATAGACCATCGTCCCCACGAGGTCGGCGGGCAGCAGGTCCGGGGTGAACTGGAAGCGCGCGAACGAGGCGTGCAGCGAGCCGGAAAGTGCCTTGACGGCAAGGGTTTTTGCCAATCCCGGCACACCTTCTAGCAGGATATGGCCATTGCACAGCAGCCCGATGAGGAGCCGATCCACTAGCCGTTCTTGGCCCACAAGGACTCGCGCCATTTCCTCCTTTACCGCTTGAATCCAGCCACTCGTTTCCGCGATCCGCTCTTGCAAGTTCTCCGTTGTCATTCGTTTTCTGCGCCCATTCTGGCACGCCCGCCGATGAGCGCAATCGGCAATGCAGCGAAATCAGCAGGAAATCACTGACCCGGCTGGGTGGTGTTTTTCCGGATTTCACGATGGGGTGAGGGAAGCTGGCGAAGCTGCGGGAATAGAACCTTGAAATGCCGGAAACCGCGTGCATCCTCGCCGCCCGCCCATGGCAGGACCTATTTTCCAAGCACTTCCCGGTTTCCGCGACTTCACTCCCCGTGAATGCGCGGTCCGCAATTATTTGTTCGAGACGTGGCGTTCAGTCGCCCGCCGTTGTGGCTATGTCGAATACGAAACGCCCATTCTCGAAGACACCGGTTTGTATTTGAAAAAATCCGGCGGCGAGCTTTCGTCACAGCTTTTCCGTTTCGAGGACCAAGGCGGCCGTGATGTGACGCTGCGGCCCGAGGTGACGGCATCGCTGGCGCGGATCGTGGCACAGCATCAGCGAGATTTCCCGAAGCCGCTCAAGTGGTTCGAAATTGGCCAGTGTTTCCGCTATGAGAAGCCGCAAAAAGGTAGGGGCCGGGAGTTCCATCAGTTCAATGTGGACATCCTCGGCGAGGCCGGACCGGCTGCCGATGCGGAGTTGATCGCGTTGGCGATCGAGACGATGCTGGCGTTCGGGTTTGTCGTCGGGGATTTCGTCGTCCGGGTGTCGGACCGCAAGGCGTGGATCGACTTCGCCGAGGCAAAAGGCATCCCGCAAGAGCGTATCCCGGATTTTCTCGGCATCATCGACAAGATCGAGCGGGAGAAACCCGAAGTGCTGGAACAAAAGCTCGCCACGTTTTCCCTAACACCCGATGGCGTCCGCGCTTTCATTGCCGATCCTGCGAATGCCTCTGCTTCTTATCTCGCGATCCGCGAAGATCTGGTGGCCCGCGGATTTGCGGAATTTGTGGAACTGGATCTCTCCATCGTCCGCGGCTTGGCTTATTACACCGGCGTCGTCTTCGAGGTCTTCGATGCGCGGAAATCCATGCGCGCCGTCGCCGGTGGTGGTCGCTATGACACGCTCATTTCCACTATTTCCGATGGCGCGACGGATATGCCCGCCACCGGTTTCGCGATGGGCGATTATGTGATCCGCAACCTCATCGAGGAAACGGCGCACACGGTGATGCAAATGGAGGTCTGGCTCCAGCGCAATGCCGCCGCTTGCGATATATATGTCGTTGTCGCCGATGAATCGAAACGCGCCGAAGCCCTTCGTCTCGTCACCGATCTCCGTCGCGCCGGCATCTCTGCGGATCATTCGTTAGGTTCGCCCAAGGTCGCGAAACAATTCCAAAGCGCCGAGAAATGCGGTGCCCGTTTCGCCCTCGTCGTCGGTGCCGAGTATCCCGAACTCAAGCTGAAAGTCCTCGCCAGCCGCACCGAGGAATCCGGCCACGCCGCCACCGCCATCGACTGGCTAACCGACCGCCTGCTGCAACCGGATGGGCCGCTACTGGCCTGAAGAAATTTAACCACAGATAAACAGGATGGACGCAGATGGAAGAGATGGAAGAGATGGAAGAGATGGAATTCATGTTTTCGAAACCGAGCGGATTATCGGTTGCGCGTTCGCTGTTCTCAATGCTCTGGGGCATGGATACCATGAAAAGCCCTATGAGGAAGCTCTGGTCGTCGATTTCAGGTATCATGATATACCTTTCACTCAGCAAGCACGCTACCCAATCATTTACCGAGATGCCAAAGTTGGAGAATACGTTCCCGATCTAATTGTATTCGGCAAGGTAGTGGTTGACACCAAAACCATCGACCGCATCACGGATCACGAAGTCGGACGTATGTTGAACTATTTGCGCGCCACCGGTCTGCAAGTTGGTTTGATCCTCAATTTCAAATATGCAAAACTTCAGTTTCGTCGTGTCACACTGACTCCACCATCAGCTCCAAATCTCAATTCTTAATCCCATCTCTTCTATCTGCGTTCATCCTGTCCATCTGTGGTTGAACATATCTGAAAATCATTTCCCATGCGCACTCATCATTGCAACGAACTCCGCGAATCTCATATCGGCCAAACCGTCACGCTCATCGGTTGGGTCAATTCCGCCCGTGACCATGGCGGCGTCATTTTCATCGACCTCCGCGACCGCGAGGGGTTGACCCAGTGCGTGTTCCACCCCGAGGAAAATCCGGAGGTTTCCGCGCTTTCCCACACGCTGCGTGAAGAAGATGTCGTGCAAGTCATCGGACGGGTTTCCAAACGACTCGAAGGCTCGGAGAATGCCAAGATTGCCACCGGTGCGGTCGAAATCGTCGCCACCACGCTCAACATCGTCAACAAAGCGGACGTGTTACCATTCCAGTTAGATAAGGAGCTTTCCAATGAAGACCTGCGGATGAAATACCGCTATCTCGATCTCCGCCGCGCACGCATGAGCAAGAACATCCGCCAGCGCAGTGTGATCACTTCCGCCGCCCGCCGCTATCTTGATGAAGCCGGATTTTTTGAAATCGAAACGCCGATTCTATCCAACCCGACACCCGAAGGTGCCCGCGATTTCCTCGTGCCATCACGCCTCAACCCGGGCCGTTTCTACGCCCTGCCGCAAGCGCCGCAACAATACAAACAGCTCCTGATGGTTGCCGGGCTGGAGAAGTATTTCCAAATCGCCCGTTGCTTCCGTGATGAGGATTTGCGTGCGGATCGGCAGCCGGAATTCACCCAGATCGACATCGAGGCGAGCTTCGTCAATCAGGACGACATCATCAAACTCGTCGAAGGTCTGCTCGCCAGCATGTTCAAATCTGGCCTTGGCATCGACGTGCCGTCGCCCTTCCCACGCATGACCTATCGCGATGCGGAAGATATCTATGGCTCGGACAAACCGGACACTCGTTTCGACCTGAAAATCACCGATCTCGGCGACGTTTTCGCGACCACCGAGTTCAAGATTTTCCGCAGCATTATCGACAGTGGCGGCGTGGTTAGAGCGATTAATGCCAAGGGTTTTGCAGGCATCACCACGGGCCAGATGAACCGCCTCAACGAGATCGCGGTGCAGGCCGGACTGCCGGTGAAAAACCTCGCCTTCATCAAACTCGAAAACGGCGAATACAAGAGTCCGCTCTGGAAAATTTTCACTGATGTGGAAAAAGCCGCCGTCGTCGCCAAGCTGGATCTAGCGGAAGGCGATATCGTGTTCTTCGCCGCTGGCACGCGCGAAAGTGTTAGCACTATCCTCGGTCGTGTCCGTTCGGAGTGCGCGGTGATGATGGGACTCAACAAAGACTCGACGAAATTTAATTTCCTCTGGGTGGTCGATTTCCCACTGCTTGCGCATGACGAGGAAACTGGCCACTGGGCTGCTGTCCATCACCCCTTCACCCGTCCGCATCCCGATGACCTCGCCAAGCTGGAGGCGGGTGATTATGCTAATGTTAGAGCCGTCGCCTACGATGTGGTGCTCAACGGCTACGAACTCGGCGGCGGTTCGATCCGGATTCACGAGAAGGATCTGCAAGCGAAAATGTTCAGCGTGTTAGGTGTCGGCCCGGAAGAGCAGCAGATCAAGTTCGGCCACCTGCTGGATGCCTTCCGCTTCGGCGCGCCACCGCACGGCGGACTGGCTCTTGGGCTTGACCGCATCGCCATGTTAGTCGCTGGCGAAGACAGCATCCGCGAGGTGATTGCATTTCCGAAAAACAACAAGGGTGCGGACCTCATGGCCCACAGCCCGTGCCAGATCGAGCACAAGCTGCTGCGCGAGGTTTATGTTCAATCCACCTACAAGGACCCAAAACTCGCGGTCGAAAAGACCGCCCAGTAATGGCTGCTAAGGAAGCTGACGTGGTAAGGCCGCCAATTACCAATTAATCTTAGCAACACCGATCAACAACTCAGTCCACGACTTCCGCCATATTCTCGGGCTCGTGACCGGGGAAAATCAGGCCTATTTCACCGAAGGCGGCAGGAACCTCGGCATCCACAATTTGCAAAGCCACTTCAACCAACTGGATCGCAAATTCGAACAACAAGCCGCCGAAGGGCATCTGCAAAACGAGATTCTAGGCACTCTCACTCAACCCAGCGAGGGGCGGGAGTTCTTCGGCGAACTCGTGGTCCAGCGGAGCTGTGCTTATGTTCGGGCTAGTGAAAAATTGACCAGTAAAAGCAAGGTCTTGTTTCCCGACCGCGAGGCACCACGCGTTGCTCCCTATCAACTCAAGATCACTTACGGTCGCTTGCTCGAAGCCGTAGCCATGGCCTTTGATCGCGAGAAGCCGCTCTTCGCCCTCGCGATCTACAACCCGCTCTCTTACCTCGTCACTCCCAATGAACAAGACTTCGAGGCCGGACGCCAGAAACAAGTCGTCGCCTTGATCCGCACCTTGTTCCTCAAGCGTTTCGAGAGCTCTGCCAAGGCCTTTGAATTCTCCTGCACCCGCCTGCTCCACCGTCTTCTCGTTTGGTATGAAGTTCACGCCACGCGCACGCATGACAAGACGCGCCTCGACCGCTGGAAAACCAAAAATTCCAAACTGCTCGAACAACTCGGCCATACGGACGCCGTCCAGCGCAGCCTGTGGCCGGATGATGAGGAGGACGACGAGTTCATCACCGACGAGGATCGTGCTGCTATCGAACAACTTGACCCGGACATCTACCGCATTGGCGACATGCTGGACAACACTCACGACGATCTTGTCCAGCTTGCAGAGTTCCTCGATCTGGTGCGAGCCGTGCGGCCGGAGCGCGATTCCAAGCTCACCGCTCTCGCCAAACTGCTCACCACCGACAAGGAACTCAAGGACCGCAAAGTCATCATCTTCACAGAGTTCTCGGACACCGCGAAATATCTTGAAGAGCACCTCAAATCGAAGGGACTCACCCACATCGAGCGCATCGACGGCAGCAGCTCCCAGAAACAACGCAGTGCCGTCATCCACCGCTTTGCGCCGTTTTACAACCACGCGACGCCGCCAGCACCGGAAAACGAAATTCAAATCCTCATCGCCACCCGCAGCATCCGTCAGAAGGCCCGCCGTGCCGGTGATTTGCAGACCAAGAGCCATCGCCACCTTGCGTCCCCGCTTTTCATCGAGGATCAGCAGGCTGGAATCCCGGTGCCGCCACGCCAGAGTGATGGCGGACGCTTCGCCGGCATCCAAGGCTCCAGTTTCCTCAAGAAACGGCGATTCATCTGGAACCACCGAAATCCAATCCGGCATTTTCAAGAACAGCTCCCGCAGTTTCTCCGGCGCACCAGGATGAGTCGCCTCGGACCGGATGGTCTCCGTAACGGTCACCTTGCCATAAAGCCTACGGAGCAAATCCAGTTCACCGATCTCGGCCAGGCACGACAGCACGGAATTATCGCTAACGACGATCACGGGACGGCGTGCCGGAAATCGAACGAACTGCGGGCATCCGCAAGAATCTCCTCTGCCAAGTGCCCGGGCCATGCGCCATGTTGGGACAGCACGGCCTGCGCCTCCCAGCGCGATCCCAGTTCCAGCAGTCTCCGGACTTGTTCCAGCGAGAGTAACTCTTTCGTATATGCCTCCGCCGCCAGAGCCTCCAGTGCCGCCTGGCTGAGATTCTGGAAGCCGGCCCTAAGCTCGGCCGCCAGATCGTCGGGGATGTTCACGGTCAAAGTCATCAGCGAAAAACCTATCCTACTCGGCACCACTCTGCAAATCCGAAAATCTCACGTTGCCCCTTTGCCCTATCCCGCGTCTTGATTCCAGTATTCAGCATCTCACCCACCATGCCCGCCCAACTCCACGAAATCCGCGACTTCAAGCAACTCGTCCGCTACCTCGAAGACGAACTCGGCTGGCCGCTCGATGGCTATGAAATGGAGGACATCACCTTCGACTACGAGCCGTCCGAGCTCGGCATCGATGCCAAGTCCGCCGTGCGCATCAAGGAAATCAAGCAACTCCGCCCGCTTACCGGCAGCCAGCCTTGGGGGATTTTCTTCGTGAACTTCGAGAAGAAAAACCTGCCCGTCGTGGTCATGCGCAAGCTACTCCGCGCCTTGGTCTTCAGGAAACGCGCCTCCGCTAACAAGTCCGACCGCCAAGCATGGCTGCCGCACGACCTGCTCTTCATCTCCTCCTACGGCGAGGCCACGGACAGCACCATCTCCTTCGCCCACATCTACGAGCACTTCCTCACCGCCTACAACAAGAAGCTCAAGGTCCAGCGCGGCGTCTTCTACACCCCGCAGCCCGTCGTCTCCTACATCGTCCGCTCCGTCCACGAACTCCTCCAATCCGAGTTCGGCCTCGAACACGGCCTCGCCGACACCACCACCTGGGGCGAATTCATCCAAAAATCCAAAATCTCCAATCTCCGATCTCCCTCCCCACCACCTTCGACGACAAAAACCTAGAACATCCCATCTCCGAAGACGAATTCTTCGTCCAAATCCTCGATCCCGCCACCGGCACCGCCACCTTCATCGTCGAGGTCATCGACGTCATCCACAAGCACCTAAGGGAGCGTTGGCGTCCCGCCAGCCCTGGAAGCCTTCCGGGCGGCAGTCCGCACTTCAAATCTTTCTCCACCTACTGGAACCACTACGTCCCCAACTTCCTCCTCCCCCGCATTTACGGCTACGAACTCATGATGGCCCCCTACGCCATCGCCCACATGAAAGTCGGCCTCAAGCTCTCGGAAACCGGCTACCTCTTCGCCCGGGAAACCAAGGTCAACATCTTCCTCACCAACGCCCTCGAACCCTGGCAGAAACAACTCGCCCTCATCGGCTTCGACGCCCTCGCCCACGAAGCCGCAGCGGTGAATGAAGTGAAACGGCACAAGCGGTTCACTGTGGTCATCGGAAACCCGCCGTATGCTGGCCACTCACAAAACATAGGCTCTTGGATTAACAGCCTCCTTCGTGACTACTACTTTGTTGATGGTGTGCCTCTCGGTGAAAAAAATCCGAAGTGGTTGCAGGACGATTATGTGAAATTCATCCGTTTGTCTCAGCATCTCCTCGCGCAGTCCGGCTCCGGGATTCTTGGCTTCATTACCAATCACGGCTTCATAGACAACCCTACCTTTCGCGGAATGAGAAAGTCATTGCTCGACACTTTTTCGCCAATGCACGTGCTCGACCTACACGGGAACACGAAGAAAAAGGCCTCTTCCGCCAAATCTATGGGTGAAACCGAGACCTAACCGCCGCGAAGCGGCGCGAACCTCTTGAAAGTTGTCCACAACAGGCCGATTCG
>JAYVNM010000088.1:0-15458 GCA_043758445.1 Akkermansiaceae bacterium
TGCGAGATCATGGGATTTTTCGCCCTGCCGGAAGCGGGCGTGCCCTACGACAACAACCAAGCCGAGCGGGATCTGAGGATGATGAAAGTGCGCGAGAAAGTCAGCGGGACGTTTCGTAGCGGAGCGCACGGACGGGCGTTCTGCGAGTTGCGAGGCATCGTCTCGAGCGTGCGCAAGCAGGGCCGAATGATGTTAGATAGTCTGAAGGAACTCATCATTTCACCGGCCAAGCTCGGCGAATCGCTTGCCAATGCAAAAGTGACCTGAGTAGTTACCTTCTTCTTCAAAATTCGCTCACGCCCCGCAGACCGGATTGAAGTCCACGGCTACTTTTTATGATCACGCGCTTCGCTCCCAGCCCGACCGGCCCGCTGCACCTCGGCCATGTGCTTGCGGCGCGGGCGGCGTTTTCCCTCGCAGGAAATTCGCCGGGTGGGATTTTTCTGCTGCGGCATGAGGACATCGACGGACCCCGCGTGCGTGAGGAATTTTACCAAGGCATCGAGGAGGATTTGTTATGGCTCGGGATGCCATGGGTAGGCAAGGCCCTCCGCCAAACGACCCGGACGGCAGCCTACGCAGCGGCGCTCGCCTCCCTGAGCGAACGGAATCTGGTCTATCCCTGTTTCTGCACCCGCAGGGAAATTCAAGACGAGTGGGCACGCATGGGCGCAGCTCCCCAAGGCCCGGATACCCCAGTTTATCCCGGCACCTGTCGCGCTCTCACGCTGGACTCACGGTTGGCAAAGCTCGCTTGCGGCCTGCCCCATGCGTGGCGCTTGGACGCCTGCGCGGCCGAAGCCCTAACGGGTCCCCTCACCTTCCGCGACCTGCGCTTCGGAGAAATCCCCGTGCGACCCGAGTTGTTAGGCGATGTCATTCTCGCCCGCAAAGACATCGGCACCGCCTACCACCTCGCCGTGGTGGTGGATGATGCGTTCCAGGAAATCACCCACGTCACCCGTGGCGAGGATTTGCTGGCCTCCACCCATGTTCACCGCCTGTTGCAAGTCTTGCTCTGCCTACCCGAGCCGCTTTATTTCCACCACCCACTGATGCTCGATGAGACCGGAAAACGCTTGGCAAAACGTCACGACTCCCTATCCATCGCTAGCCTACGAGATGCTGGCTTTTCGGCTTCTCAAATCTTCGCGCGGACGGACTCCCAATTTTATCTGCCCTCATCTTGATCCGATGTCTTCACGCGCTTCGCCCCGATCCAGTGACATGTCGAATGCGCGGTGAAACGTGATGTCCAGCGCACCGGCGGCTTCGCTGAGATGCTCGCACCGTTTCACGTCCACCCGTCCATCGGCGGTTAGGCAACCGATCACTACGCCATCAGCCCCCAATTCTCGGGCGGCCCGGATGTCATGGATCAAGCCTTGGGAGCCATCACTTCGCCTGCGCACCGACCCATACCTTTCAAACCTGCACAACGGTGATATTTTTTCATTGCCGCAAAACCGCACCTTGTGAGTGCTTTCATGGCACTTACCATGTATTTTTAATTCCAATTCAGCTTGTCATTTCAATGGTGAATTACGGAATATCCAGCCTCGCTTGGTCTTGAGTAGATCCCGCCATCTGATCTGTTTCCCATCGCCAACATGAGCAAAAACCCAAAACCCGCTCGAATGCATCCGGCAAACAACAGCCACCAGCCGTCCCGCAAGCGCGGCTTCGCCCTGATCGTCACCATTTCCCTGATGATCCTGCTCACGGTCATCGCGGTGGGATTGCTGACCTTGTCCAGCATTTCTCTCCGCAATGCCAGGCAGGCGGATGCCATGTCGGTCGCCCGCGCCAATGCCCGGCTCGCCCTGATGCTCGCCCTTGGCGACCTCCAGAAAAGCGCCGGACCGGACCAACGCGTCACTGCTCGCGCCGACGTGGACCCGCTGAATGCCGCCAATCCACGCCTAACCGGAGTATGGAATTCCATGCCCACCACCCCGCTGCCGGTCTTGAACGACTACGCGAAAACCAACCGCGACGCGAAATTTGTCGGCTGGCTGGCCTCTTCACTCGATGGCAAGGCAAGCAACCAAGTGACCTATGCCCAAACTGCGGTCGCCTCTCCCGTCACCCTCTGGGGCAAGGGCACGCTCGGCAGCAGTGCCGCGACAACGGACCTCGTTTCCGCCACCAAAGTCCCCCTCCCGCGCGGGGGCTACGCCTATGCGGTCATGGATGAGGGCGTCAAAGTCCGCATCAACACGCCCTATGTGGACGCCGCCGCCACCGCTGACGTAAAAACCGCACAACTGGGTTCCGGCGCGAGTCCCAACGCAAGCCTGATCACAGGACTCGACAAGTTGGACCGCTCATTCTTTGAAAAAACCTCCAGCCAATTTCCCACCATCGCCAAAGGCATCAGCAACTCCAACCTCGCCCTAGCCGCCGAGCGTCTCGCCAAGGGCACCAGTGCCACTCTCAAGCCCCTCGGCCATGATGTCACCACCACCTCCGTCGGCCTTTTCACAGATACCGCCAGCGGCGGACTGAAGGAGGACATCAATCTCCTCGCCAACTCAGGTACCCTGCCCGCGAATTACTCCGGCAAGGGCGTTTACGCCTCAAGATTGGCTGGCTTCACAGATGTTTCCGATCCCCTCTGGGAATCCCTGCACCAAATCGCACGGATCTATAAAGACAATGATGCGAGTACCGGCAGGCTCATCAACTCCGGCGGGGTGCCTGTCCTGCAGGCCCAAGGCGCACCCAATTGGCAGGCGGCAACCGATTCAGCCATCACGACAGGAACTCCAGCCGTTCCAGTGCGTGACGTGCAACGCTCGCCCCCGCCCGGGATCGTACTCATGCCGACCATTGCCAAGGTGCAGGTAGTATTCAGCCTGATGACCCGGGACATTTACCAATATCCTATTAACACACCGCCCCCTACCAACAATCCCATGCTACCTAGTAGCGGTCTGCATGGTCCGTGGGATAAAAACTTTGCTGGCTCATCCTATCAATATCTTCTTCACCTGCTTTACACCCCGGTGGTTACCTTGCGCAATCCTTACAACGTGGCCTTGGAATTCAGCCAACTGCGAATTGTTTTCGGCAACGTCCCTTTCGCCATCCAAGTTTTCCGGAACGACGTCGCCATGACCAATCTCCAGGCACCACTGGATGAATTGTATTTCCAGGGAGCTGAAACCGGAAAGATCAACAAGCGCTTCGCCATGACCCTGAAAACCAACGGCGGCACTCCGACCGTCCCCGCTCTTGGTTCACCCACCTTCCGCCTGCTGCCCGGAGAAGTGATGATGTTCTCGCCCTTTATCAATCCCGACCTGACATGGCAGAATGAGTTAACCGGCAACCACTATTTCTGGGACGCGTTGAACAATAACACCCTGACCCAAAGCATCGATGCCCTTCCCGGCTGGCAGGGCGATGGCATCGGCTTCGATCTCGACTGGTTCTGCCCGTCCGCCGCTGGGCCTGCGAGCCCCGTTGAGTCTGAAAACGGCCGCAACATGAGTCGTGGTGGCTGCCTCGGGGCCCGCGCCCAGGATCAATTCTACGTCAAATTCGCGCCATTAAGCGTTCCCAGTCTCAGTTTGAACAAATTCGTCATTGAGATGTTCGCGGCCCCGGCAGGAACAGGCAATCAGACGACTCCCCCGTCTGTGTCCTCACAAATCATTGAAATGGATTACGAATCCGCCACGGGTTTGCAGCAAACCCTGATCGGTGCGGGTGGAACCATCCGCTGCCCGAAAACCGGCTCATGGAACACCATGGACATGTTCGCCCATTCTTCCGTTCCCATTAAAAATATCATCACCGCCAAGCCTTTCGTGGTCGTGAGCGCACAAGCCAAGGCGACTAAAGGCGGATATGACGTGAATGCCGAGGACGGAAAACTGGCCACCAAACCCTGGTGCTTCGCCCATGCGGACATCGGAGCCTCATCACAAAAAGTCGTTACTGAGGGGGGCGCGAACCATTCCCACGAGGTTTCCGTGCAACGCCTGGAAAATGGCACCGCGCAGCTCTTCCAGTATGATTTCAACTCCGGTCGCGGCAATTCCATCACCGGCCAGACCGGCAACAGCGGCATCAAGTTCGGTGCCCAATACGACATCCCGCTCGGCCCCATCCAGTCACTCGTCAGCCTGAACAGTGCGAACCCCGGCGGCTCCTCGGGCTACCTACCCCGTTTCGCCCAGCCCATCGGTAATTCCTGGGCCCACCCTTTGCTGGACCCTACCAGCTATTCGACCATCGGCTCTTACACCTATCTCGACCACTCCTTCCTCCTCAATCTCGCCCTGTATGATCACTTCTATTGCTCCGGTCTGGGCGATCAAACCGGGGCATTCGGCAGCGGCAGAACCACTACCGCTCTCGCTACGGATTTCATGGCCGGCATCCCGCTGACAGATCCACGCATCACTCCCTACACGCCTAACGGAAAAAACGCGGCCGCCCTGGCCACCGATCTCAATTCGGCCACGCCACATACCCTAGTCGCGTCATGGCAGATGATGAACGGCGCTTTCAACATCAACTCCACCTCGGTCGCCGCATGGCAGGCGATGTTAGGCTCGGTGCATGACAGCCAATCCATTATCAACCTGCTCGACAAGGCCAACAAGACCTCCTCATTTGTCAAACTCTCGGCCACGGATGCCAGCAAGCGCGAGTCCCGGATCAGCCGCTTCCGGCTTCCCGTCAGCGAGTCATCGGCCCACGGCGGGGCCGCCACTAGCATCACTGACGCCTATTGGATGGGACCGCGCGAGTACAAGGAAACCGAATTGCTAACTCTGGCGCAAAACATCGTCGCCCAAATCAAACTGCGCGGCCCGGCCCTCTCGCTCGCGGATTTCGTCAACCGCCGCCTCGGCACGGTTGCTGATAACAAGGCCCAGCGCGGCGTCCTGCAACAGGCGATCGATGATTCGAACCTGAACCAAAGTCTCGCCACCAACGCCAATGCCGGCTTTGAAATCCCGGCAGCCACGGTCGGTAATTACAAATATCAAAACGTCACGGCCGGCTCCGGATCAAGCTATCAGGGTGCGCCGGGCTATCTCAGTCAAGCGGACATCATGGCCGTCCTCGGCAATGCCGCCACCGCCCGCTCGGACACCTTTATCATTCGCGGCTATGGTGAGGCCAAGGATTCCAGCCGCAAGGTCATCGCCGTCGCGACCTGCGAGGCCGTCGTGCAGCGCGTCCCCAATTACATAGATCCCGCCGACAAGGAGGAGACTGCCACCGCCGCGCTCACCAGCAACGCCAACAAAACCTTCGGCCGTCGCTTCCAGATCGTCTCCTTCCGCTGGTTGGGACAAAATGAAATTTAGCCCTCACTTCATGCGTTCGCTTTTTCTGACATTTCTGTTGATTTTCCCGGCGGTCCTTCGCGCCGAGGATGCACGTCCGGTACGCTGCCGGTTCCTCAGTTTCGGCGTGGCGGAGGATCCGGCCGGCCTGCTCACCCTCACCGAAAAGGGCGTGGAAATCCCCTGCCCGCTGCCCACCGGCGTGCTGTCCAAACCGGTCGTCTGTTTCGCCAAGGACAACTTGATCGCCTTCTTCGCCGCCACCGCAGACAAGCCGCCAGTCACCACCGCCACCATCCCGCCGGGGCTCTCCGCCGTGCTGCTGATCTTCATTACAGGTCCGCAGAAAACCGGTGCCACCACCACCAAATCAGCCAATTGGCGGGTGCTCGTGATCGAGGATTCACCGAAAAATTTCCCCGATGGCGGGGCCTTCGTCGCCAATTTCTACAAGCAGGACATCCGTTTCATCATCGGCGAGCACAAGGGCATGCTGCACGCCGCCGGTTCACACGGTTACCCGCTGCCGGAGCAACGCAACGCTTTCAACATGGCCCCCGTGGTCTTCGAACTGCTTCAGGATGAAAAATGGAACGTCGCCAGCGAGAGTGCCCTGCGCTTCATACCCGGCATCCGCTATCTGATAGTCGCCTACGAGGATCCCGTTTCCAGCCGTCCGCGCATCAATATCTATTCGGACATCGCGACGCCGGTAGTGCCGGTAAGGCAGAAGCCTTGAAGTTCATCACAGCGTCAGCGATCCATCACTTCGCCTGCGCGGCAGCCTCTAGCAAATCAGCCGCAGGTAGCACCACGTTAGACGGCGCAACCCCTTGGCTCTCGCTGTCGCCCTTGGCACTGAAGCGGTTGATGCCGATGCCGAGAAATTTTCCATCCTTGTTGAATACCGGCATGCCCAGCGATTGCGTGGCGATTTTGGCGAAGGTCCGTGGCTTGGTCACTAGGGAAATGATTTCATTGGTCATCACCACCGGCTCGCGGTTCAGATCCTTGCCGAGGCGACCGAGGACGATCACATCATCCATCACCGCCATCGGTGCGGAATTCGTAGTGTCCACTGGTGTCAGTTTCACGCCTTCGGGTTTCTCCGGGCGGATGAAAGCGAGGTCCAGATCTGTATCCTTGAAGGACACCTTCGCCGGCGTTTCGGTGCCATCTGGCATCAGGATTTTCACTTCCTTGGTGGTACCCTTGGCGGAGAGTTTCATCGGTCCTTGCGGCCCGTTGACCACTCGTCCGTCGATGGTGGATGCGACATCGAGCGTGGAAAGCGACACCACGATCAGGCCGTCCTTACCGATCACCGTGCCGAGCATTTCGACTTTTCGCTCCTCCTTTTTCACCGGCTTATCCTCGGCGGTGACTTCGATCTCGACGACCGCGCTGAGGAACAACACGGAGTCTTTGTTAGAGGCGGATAGAGCCAACGCCTTATCCCGGAGCGGCCCCTCGGCGGCAATAGCGGGCATGGTAGTTAAGATCGCGGAAAAAAGCAGCAAGCGGGATTTCATGTGTGTATGTTAGATTAAGATGGAGATAGAGATGAAGATGGGGGCGAATTACCAAATGGGTTCGAGTTCGATGTAGCGGGTGGTGATCCCCCGCCGGACGAACAGGACGACCGGACTCCGCAGGTTTTTTTCGAGATCGGCAAGGATAGGTTTCAAGTTTTCAATGGAATCTACGGCTTTCCCGTCGATGGAAATCACCATGTCTCCGGCGGCCAATCCGCCCAGCGCCGCCCAACCAGCGGGCGTGATGGTGGTGATGAGCACCCCCTTGAAATTATCCGGCAGCTTCTCGTCCACCCGGTCCGTTTGTCCAAGATCGCGGGATTTGAACTCCAGCGACTTGCAATCGTACGACGCGAGCTCCGAGGTACCTTCCGGGTTAGCGTCTAACTGGACTTTGATGACGAGATCATCCTTGCCCCGGCGGACGGTCAACGCGGCCTCGGTGCCGATCTTATACTGGCGGATGAGGGCGGGAAAAACGTCCGATTCCTCGGGCCGCGAGGTCGGGATCACGTTGCCATCGAGCTTCAACAACAGATCGCCGGTTTTCAATCTCGCCTTGTCCGCACGACTGCCGGGATGCATTTGAGTGACCCGCACGCCCTTCGACCCGGGAATGCCTAGCGCCACCGCGAGGTCAGTGGAAATCACCTGGGTTTCGATGCCGAGCCAAGCTTTCTTCGCGAGTCCCGGTTTGTCCGGGTCCGGCTCAGGGCCGATTTTTACAACGGTTAGGTAACTACGGCCATCGTGTTCATAGGCCACCAGCACCGGCACCGGCGCGGTTTTTTCCGCCGTGATTTCCGCACTGACTTTCACCAATTCAGCCAGATTGCGAGTGGGTTTGCCCGCCACTTCGAGGATCAGATCGCCGGGCGAAATCGGCGGCTTCGAGGCTGCTGCGGTGCCACCGGGACGCAGACTCTGGACGAGCACCGCCAGATTATTATCACGGAGCATTTCCTTGGCGTTCAGCTCAGTCAGATCACGCGCCGTCATGCCCCAGGCCAGCAATTCCTTCTCGCGCGGCTCGGCCGGCTCGCGCTCGGTGCCGGTGACTTTCCAGCTCATCGGCTTGCCGTCCCGCAAACCCTCCAGCGGGATCACCGAGCCAATCGGCGATTCTAATAAAATCCGGTTGAACACCGGAATATCCTCCGCCGCCCGCGACGCAACGATGTCGGTGCCGTTGCAGCGCGTGACCACATCGCCCGCCTTAAACCCTGCTTTTTCCGCAGGGGAGCCGCCGATCACCCCGCCGACCAAAATACCCGCCTTGGCATCCATCGTCTTAAGCAATGGCTGCACCCCAAGCCCCACCCAGCTCCGCCGCACCTGGCCGTTGGCGATTAGTTCGTCCGCCACCTTGCGCGCAAGATTGGACGGGATCGCCCCGCCGAGACTGCCGATGCCGACCTCGTTCACGCCGACGATTTCCCCCTTCAAATTCACCAACGGCCCACCCGAGTTACCCGGAAAAATCACCGCGTCATGCCCGATCCAACGGACCAACTCTCCCACCGCCTCGCCGTCCAACCGCATCGACCCGCCTGGCGCGATCATTTCCGTATTGGCCACGATGCCCTGTGTCACCGACTGCGACAAACCTGCCGGACTACCCATCGCCAGCACTTGGTCGCCGACTTCCAAATCCGAGCTGTCACCGAATTTCGCCACCGGCAGCGGAGCATCGGGGTTGCGGAGATTTTTCCGGTCGATCTTCAGCACCGCCAGATCCGCCAGTGGATCGGTGCCGACGAGCGTGGCCCGCAGTTCCTGACGATCCGCCAGACGCACCGTGATCCGCGTCGCCCGGCCGGCGACGTGATGATTGGTTAGAATGTAGCCGTCCGGGGAAATAATCGTCCCGGAGCCGCTCGCCCGTTGTTTCTGCATCCGCCCGTCACCGCCCGCTTCCGCCACCACATGAATGCGGACCAAGGCCGGATAGACCGCCTTTACCGCCGCCTCGACCTGCGGCTCAGCCTTGGCAAACGCTGATGATTGACTGAGTGATATCGTTAGGGCGACGGCGGGAATGAGCTTGGGGACTAACAGCATGGCGGGAGAAACGTAAAGGCTGGCAGCCAAACAACGAAGCGCGGAAAGCGGCTTGTCTCAAATAAAATCCAAGACGCTCGGGAAACGGAATGCAGTCGGTCCGCCATATTCAGTTTGCAACCATCCTCGCGCAGTCCAGCCTGTTCCCCGACTGATGGAAGCCAGCACTGATCAATTCATCCGCTATCTTGCGACCGAGCGCGGGCTGTCGGCAGCCTATCAGTCGTCTGTCCGGCAGACGCTGGAGGCGCTGGCCGGGTGGCTGAAATCGCGCAACACGAGCTTGCGCGATCTCGGCACAGAGGAGTTGGCGGAGTTTCTCAGCGCCCGGAAAATGGCCGGACTCAACGCCGCTTCCCTGCGCATCACCACGGTGCATCTGAAGATTTTTTTCCGCTGGCTGGTGATGAAGGGGATGCTGGAAATGGACCCGGCGGAACCCTTGCTGGCACCGCGCCCGGACCTGACCCTGCCGGAAACGCTGCACGCCACCGAGTTGGTGAAATTGCTGGAATCCATCGACCCCGGCCAGCCCTTGGGCCGCCGTGACCGAGCGATTCTGGAGTTGTTCTATGCCTCCGGCCTGCGTCTAACAGAACTGTGCAGGGCGCGGTTAGAGACGCTTGATACCGAGGACGGCTTTGTGCGGATCACGGGCAAGGGTGGCAAAACCCGTATCGTCCGCGTGGGCAACAAGGCCCTTGAGGCGATCGCCGACTATCTCAAAAACGAACGCCCAAGTCTCGTTAGAAAAAATACCTCCTCGCACATATTCATCAGCGTGAGAGGTGGGGCGTTGTCGCCGGACCGGGTGCGCCAAATCGTGAAGGAGCGGGCGAAATTCGCAGGCATCGACCAGAATGTTTACCCACACCTGCTACGGCATTCGTTCGCCACACATCTGCTAGAAGGTGGTGCCGACCTGCGGGTGATCCAAGAACTGCTAGGCCATGCGGACATTGCCACGACGCAGATTTATACCCATGTGGACCGGCAACGGCTGAAAGCGGTCCACCGGAAATTCCACCCGCGCGGGTGAAATCTCAACGAGCGAGGCCATCCTGCCCACGCGCGTCGGCCAGAGGCCAACCCTCCTTGAGGGATCCCTCAGCCATACGGCTTGATCTCCAGTGGCGTGGTCTGCTTGGGCTTTTCTATTCGGAAAACTCCGGTGGTGGCGGCGGATAGGACGAGCCGAAGAGCCGTGCCACTTGGGACGCCGCCTTGGTTTTATGCTCGTCCTTGATGTAGGCAGCGACGGTGCTAAGCGCGGCGACCAACGCCCCCCAATCATCGCCATAGCCAATACCCGGAATCACGTCCGGGATCAAATCCGTGGGCAATACCAAGTACCCCAGCGCACCGACGATGACGCCCTTCGCCCAAGTCGGCGTGTCGCGATCCTGCAAGCAGTAAAACAAGGTGAGCGCCGTGAGTAGCGTTTTCCGCCCAGCACCGAGCGCGGCCTTGCACAAGGTCCGCCACAATCGAGGCGCGGAATACCACCGCGGGGCCGAGAGGCGGTTGGGGAGTTGCGGTGGTTCTGACATGGTGATATGGGTGGCGCGTAAAAATGACGGGCGGTACAGCGGGAAGCTGCCCCAATTTCCCCCGCCGGGCAAGCAGAAGCACTGGCCGGATGTGAAGCGGCAAATCCAACGGTTGCACCCCAGTGGGTAAGTCGCTAGCGTCGCCGCGTGATTCGTCCCGTCGATGTCCTCCTCGAATTTCTCCAAGCCGAGCATGCCCGCGGCGTCACGCATGTGCATCTGGACGAGGGTGCGCGGCAGGGCCTGCGCGGACTCCTCAATCGGGTGAAATCCGGTACCGCCCCACTGCCGGTGATCGCGCAGGAGAATGCGCCCATGCCGGAGGTGGCTCCCGCGCCTGCGGTTCTAACCATCGAGGGTTCGACCCGCAGTGAGCAACTCGCCTCCCTCCGCCGCCAGGCGGAAACCTGGGCTCCCGCGAGGGCGCTCGGTACGCTGCGGGAAACCATGGTCTTCGCCACCGGCAATCCCGAGGCACGAATCCTGTTAGTCGGCGAGGCTCCCGGCCATCAGGAGGAAAAAGAAGGCGAGCCATTCGTCGGACCGGCAGGCCAAAAACTCAATGATATCCTCAAGGCGATGGGCCTCGCCCGCGCTGAGGTCTATATTTCTAACATCGTCAAATTCCGCCCCGCGACCCCGCGCCAGACGACCAACAACCGCATGCCTTCACCTGAGGAAATAGCCGCCTGCCTGCCCTTCGTCCGGGCGGAAATCGACATCGTGAAGCCCGCGTGTATCATCGCCCTCGGCGGCACTGCGGCAGAGGGCTTGCTAGGACTCGCAGGTACCGTCGCCGCCATGCGCGGCACCTGGCATAACCTCGACGGCACACCCGTTAGAGTCACTTATCATCCCAGCTACCTGCTCCAAAGTGGCGGTGCTAACAACCTGAAACGCCAAGTCTGGGAAGACATGCTGGCGGTGATGGAAAAACTCGCGCTGCCGGTTTCCGATAAACAACGCGGCTATTTTTTGCCGAAGGTGTAAGACAAGTGGAGCGCATAATTAATGCCGCCTGACCAACTTAATCCCATAGCAAAACCGAAACTCGAGCTGGGGCAAGTATCCGGAAAGCGCTCAGTTCCGGGGCTTTTTTCGCTCCCGCACGTTGTAGAGGATTTGTTTGACCAGCGGCACCGGGGCGAACCAAGCGTAGGTGCCGCTGGAGGAGATGGTATTGATGATGAAATTGTCGGAATCGCCCTTGGGCCCCCGCACCTGATAGGTCGCGCTGCCGTCCGCGAGATCGAAAAAATCACGGGTGCCCAGATTTCCCGAACTCAAAAATGGCGGCGCGAGATTCACCTTCCTCGAAGGTGCCCGGAAGCGGAGGCTGACGACCTGATCGGCGGCATCCACCAAGATGGACAGGCGATCAAAATCACCGGACTTAATATCATAATTGTAGAAAACCAACCCCGGTGGAAAACCGGGAGTTTTGGCCTTGACCATGATAACCGAGGCTGGATGAGATAATAAGAGTGAAACTGCTTTCGCTCGCGGCATGAGATAGGTGATCCGGCACTTGTCACCCACTTTCTCGTCCAGTGGTGGTCCCTCATAAATCAAACAACTGGGATGTTCTGCTAGATCGTTTTCAGCCACGCCATAATTTTCAAAAATCTCCGCCAGTTCGCCGAGCACACGACTGCTACTGCCTTGAGATGCTTGGATGGGATTTTGCGGGGCTAGGACGATGCCGCGGGGATGTTCCACATTGTCGGCAGATGTTGAGGTCCAATTCCTAACGAAATCTTGATCCACTTTGGTCAAACGCGCAGTCTCCAGTTCGACGACTGTTTTCAACACGTCCGCCTTCGTTACTTTAATTTTAGCGTTGTCAGAACTCTTCGCGATGAGCGTGCCTTCAAAGGTCCGCCCGGTGGCGGCATCCTTCCAGAGCCGACTGGCGGTAGGATCGACGCGAGGAAGGGGTGAATCGGTGTTGGAATTAGTGAGGTCTGGCGGATGGGTTTCTTCACGCCGGTTTGCAGCGAGACCGCCATCGGTTCCCGCATTAGATTTCCCAGGCCATTCGCAGACGAAGCCGGCTATTGTCGCATTATTCTTATCTTTTTTCCAATTTCCATCTGTCTGTAAGCGCAGATAGTGGTCTTCGTTTTTGTCATGACTCGAATCATTGGAGTGGAACACGTTGAAGGTCATTTGCGAGCCATCGACCCAGAGCCAGTGTCCCTCATTAACCTCATCCGTCGCGCCCAACCAGACGCGATTGTCCTTGGCGAGACTCTTAACAAAGGCATGAGTGGACTCATCATGAATGAGCACGAGCTGGCCACCATACTTGCGGCAGCGGTCACGCGCCTCATGCCATGAGACTTTTACCCAATAGATATAGTAGGATTTCCCACGATAAGTCAGCGCCTCTTTCGGAATCCCGGTTGCCTGATCCAGTTCCGCTGGATTTTTTGGCTCTGCCGTCGCGGGAGTTTTGGAAGTAGCGTCATCTACAATCTCAAGTCCCGTTTCTTTGGGGCGAGTGGCTCCCGGCGTGGCAGCCACTTCCCGGTGGCTAGAACCGGACGCTGCGGGTGGGGCGATCACTACCGGAGCAGTGGCAAAGCGGATGGGGGGGATACCCGGTTTGATGAAATAGAAATAGGCTGCGGCAGCCAAAAGCGCGAACAAACACAAACCCGCCATGCTGGATGACCCCTTTTTTTTCCGGAGCGCCGGAGCGTTCGGCGTCGCCCGACGGGGCGGTGGCGGATGCTTGATACCGCCAGCCTGTTTGCTGCCGCCAGTTCCAGCAACCGGCACGAGAAGCGCTTGGAGCGCGGCTGTGATCTGCGTTGCGCTGGCGTAGCGGGCGGCGGGTATCGGGGCAGTCGCCCGGCGGATGATCGCATCGAAGCGGACGTCACAATGGACAATGGCCGAGGCCGACCGTGGATCATCCCCAGGCAGCTTGCCCGTGAGCAACTCATGCAACAGCACGCCCACCGAAAAAATGTCTGCCCGGTGGTCCACCGACTGCGGCGCGGAAAGCACTTCCGGCGCGGTGTAGCCGGGAGTGCCGAAAATCACCTCGCCCTGTTGCGTTTTCACCTCGATGGGGCGGGCCAAACCGAAGTCCCCGATCTTGGGTGCCCCTTCCTGAGTAAGCAGGATATTGGAAGGTTTAATGTCCCGGTGGAGGATGCCATTGTTATGGGCATGGGCGAGCCCGGTGCAAATACCGCTCACGAGGCGGATGACTTCGGTCGGGTCTATTGTGATGCCATGGGCGGTGTGAAACAAAGACTCGCCGGACACATACTCCATCACGATGTAGAGCATCCCATTCACCTCACCGAAGTCGTACACGCCGATGAGATTCGGGTCATTCAGCCGGGCCATCGCCTTGGCCTCGGCCTCGAAGCTGGTGCGGAAAGCTGCATCCCCGGTCAGTTCCATCGGCAGGATTTTGATGGCCACGGTGCGGTCCAGAGATTTCTGGACGGCCCGATAGACCGCGCCCATACCGCCGACCGCGATGAGTCTCTCGATTTCGTAAGCGGGAAACAGCGCTGCCAAGTCAGCGGGTTCCGGCGCTTCGAAGGTGGTGGGTTCGGGATGCTCGCTCATGGTGGAGTGGCTTTATTGGAGGTCAGCCGCATTGTAAGGAATCCTTGGATTGCCGCCCCTGTTTGCCATGATCGTGGGCGCGGTTCCAGCCCAATCATTCCGATCCTTGCGATGGATGATTTACCTATGCACGCATCAAGCCTTGCCCGGCGGGCAGCCTGGCTTAGTCCACTTTCTCCGAATTGAACTTGCGGCCTCCGCTGTTCTTGCCGTGGAGTTTTCGGCCATCAGGCTGGAGGGTGATTTCATCGACCGTGTGGCTACTATTCCAACTAATTTCGTAGTGTCGTTTCTCGGCTTTGGAGGGGATGAACCGCCAAACGGCTATGCCATAGGGTGACTGGATGGTGCCGTCCGCCTTGATTTCAACGACTTTTTTCTGACCTTCCCAACGCCAATGGCCGATGAGGGGGTCCGGGTGTTTCACGTCGTTGAGATCTGCTCCGAAGCCTGATAGGGAGAGCAGGGAGAGGGTGAAGGTAAGCAGGTGGGTATTCGTTTTCATAGCGTGACTTGGATGAGTTGCGGCGTTGGCCGTGGTTCCAAAAATATGCCGGGTCTAGGAAAAATCATCTCATTTTTTAGCCCCGAGCGGTGGAGAGACGGGGACTCCTGAAAAAGAGCTGCGAGGCAAAATGTTGAAATGCGACATCCGCCCCTATTCAAATTTGAAAAATCTAGGCCCGACCCCGTTCAGGCGTCTCGCCAAAGTCCAAGCCGGGGCCGTCAAACCGGAGGCCCGTCCTGGCGGCCCCGAGCGCCTGTTGCTCGAGGAAAACTACTTTAGCTTGATCCTTTTCGGCCTGTTCAACCCGGTCATCAAGACGATGCGCGGCGTCTGCTTCGCGAGCCATCTCAAGCGGGTTCAGGCTGAGGTCTGTGGCCGCCCGGTGAGCCTGGGAAGCTTTTCGGAGGCGCAGGGCGTGTTCGATCCGGAGCTACTGCGGCAGGTGTTTCTCGGTCTATCAGGCGAGATTTCCACCTCGTGGGGCGACGACCGGCTCGCCCATCTCGCCGACAAGCTCAAGCTCGTGGACGGCTCGCTGTTGCCCGCTTTGCCGCGCATGCATTGGGCACTTTGGCAGAACGACAACAACCGCGCCGCCAAGTTGCATTTGAAATTCACCGTCCTGCGCCAGGCTCCCGACGACGCCAAGGTGACTCACGGAAATTCCTGCGAACGCAAGGCCCTACTCGATCTCGTCAAGGCAGGTGAGGTCGTCGTCGCCGACCATTATTACGGCCTCGAATACGCCTATTTCGGCGAGTTGCGCCGGCTGGGTGCCTCGTGGGTGATCCGCATTCGCAACAACCCGCGCATGGAAATCGTCGAGGAAATGCCGCTAACAGAAGCTGATGGGGCGGCAGGCGTCACCTGGCAGGGCATGGTGAAATTAGGCGACAAATGGCAG
>JAYVNM010000089.1:0-5182 GCA_043758445.1 Akkermansiaceae bacterium
GATTCTGGTCGAACGTTTCCGGGTGGGATGCTCTAGGAGATATGCGGGTCCGAGGGCATGGAAGACGGGACAAGAGTGTCGCGACTCCTTATTGCAAAAAGTGTTCCCATGAACACTTTTACGCTTGACTTGGCCGTCATGAATTCCTAAAAGGCATTTCATGAATGCGGTGAAGACACAAAAAGCACGTTGGTGTTGGCGGAAGGATTTGGCAGAGTTTCGGGGACTGACTGAACGCGAAAGGTCCGGGTTTTTGTTGGTTTTAGAATGGTTTGAGAATTTCCGGTTGCGGCTTGAATTGGCAGCTGGACGAGATGCAGCGGGTGTGTTTTGGAGAACGGAAGTGATCCGCGAGGGGAGAGAGCGGGAAAAATGGCAGCTTGAACAGTGGGCGGATGCGATCAGGTGGTATCTGGATTGGCTAGCGGCTTGTGCGAGTGAGGGGGCGGACCACCGGAGCCTTCCTGAACGGCTCAGGGCGGCGGTGCATTCGGCAGGAGCGCGGCGGGGATTGGCGATGCGGACGAAGCAGTGCTATGGGGCGTGGGCAGCGCGTTATGCGAAGTTTTCCGGCGATGAGCGGGAGGTGATGAAAGTGGCGACGGCGACGAGATTTTTGACATCGGTGGTGCATGATGAGGACTGTGCGTATTCGACGCAGAAGCAGGCGCTTAATGCCGTTGCGTTCTTTTTCAAGTATGTGCTCGGGGTGGAAGATCCGGTGTTCGGGGTGAAATTGAAAGACACGGGCACCCGCATCCCGGTGGTGCTCTCGAAGCGAGAGTCGCTGCATTTGTTTGAGGAGATTAAAAGGCAGGAGGAAGAAGCGAGAACGGCCAAAGAGAGAGAAGCGGGAATGTCTCACGGGCGTTATGCACTGGCGGCGCGGTTGCAATATGGTGCGGGATTGAGGTTATCGGAATTGGTGCGGCTGAGGGTGCAGGATGTGGATGTAGAACGGGGTACGGTGACGGTGCGACTGGGAAAGGGAGATAAAGATCGGGTGACGGTGCTGCCGAAAAGTATGAAGGATGAGATAGCTAGGGCATGAGGATATCACGACGACGGAGATTTATCTGCATGTGGCAATAGGGGCGAATGGACTGGGAGTGGTGAGTCCGCTCGATGCCTGCGTCTGATTTTTCTTTCATTCAAAAATCAACAATCGTCACTCATCAATCTTCAATCGATCTTCATAGCGGCGGAGAGAGTCGGCGGCCTGCTAGGGCTCGCGTCGTGACATATTCTCTATTTCATTGAGTTGTTTTACCGGTTTTCGATCTCGTTGACGGTGACCTTAGAGGGTTCCTCGGGATTTCCTGCGACTACGAGTTTTCCGCCGCCCGGCATGCTGTGGTGATTTGGTTGGCGGTGCCGGTGCCGAGGACGCCAAGTCACAAAATTTCAAAGATTTTGAAGAATCCGCCGTCATCCACCGTTTGAAGTGGAATTAGGTCTTGAGTGGGGAGGAAATGCCGCTCAAACCTGCTTGCGGCTTTTCGCAGATGCATGGATCTACCCGTTAAATTCGAACGATTGAAAAGGCTGTTTGCGATTGTCGCGCCATTCATTTGGCTGGCCTTGCTGGCCTTCGCGGTGTGGTCGCTGGGCAAGGAGTGGGGCGGCTTCCACCTGTCGGATCTGAGTGATTCGCTGCGCCGGATTGGGTGGTGGCATTTGGGCGTCGCACTGCTGTTGACCGCCGCGAGCCTGCTATGCAATGCCTCGCTGGATCTAATCGCCCTGCGCTGGTTGCGACATGAATTACCGGTGGGCAAGGTGCTAGGCACGGCATTGATCGCCGGCTCCTTCAGCATGAACGGCGGCGGCACGGTGCTCGGCGGGGGGACGATCCGGATGCGTTTTTACGGGCAATCTGGCCTCGGTGGGGGGGATATTGCGAAGATCACCGGTTTCCTGTTAGTGGCTGGCTGGTTAGGTCACGCGCTGTTAGCTGGCGTAATGTTGTGTTGGTCGCCACCGGATCCCAAGTGGCTGCCAATGCCGCTAGGGCGGGGGATCGGGGTGTTACTGCTCATTTCCTGCGGCCTAATCGCCACTCTGTCCGCGACTGGCTTCCGGGGAAAAAGGCTGCCATATCTGCCACCGTGGCGCGTGATGCTGACCGCGATGACCGTTTCTGGTTTCGACTGGTTGTTAGCGGGATTGGCGCTGCGGGTATTCCTGCCTGCGGAAATTTCCACACCTGCATTTCTAGCCGCGACCGCAGTGGGGCAGGCCTTGGGGGCGGCCAGCCATGTGCCGGGCGGCTTGGGCGTGATGGAGCTTTTTATCACCAAATTCGCCACTGGCATGGCACCCGGACCGGTGATGGCGGGAGCGCTGCTGACGTACCGACTAACATACTATCTAATCCCGTTCATGATCGCGGTGGCGGCGGTGAGTGTGCGGGAAATCTGGGCCAAGCGGCATTGGGCGAAAATGACGGTGGGCGGCACCGGCAAGGCATGGTCGGCCATCGCGCCGCGCTTGGCTGGTATGAGCGCCCTAGCCGGTGGCTTCGTGCTGATGTTGTCCGCGAACACGCCGATGTTGGCGCAACGCCGTGAGGCGGTGGAGGAATTCATCCCGCTGCCCTTCGTGGAGGCCTCGCATTTTCTCTCCAGCATCGCCGGGACGGTGATGATTATCGTCGCCAGTGGGCTGCTCCGGCGGGTGCATGCGGCGTGGTGGATCGCGGTGGTGATGGCGACTGGCGGGATCGTGTTCTCGCTGCTGAAGGGTTTCGATTGGGAGGAGGCGGTGGTGTTGCTCATTTTCCTCGCGGCCCTGCTGCCGTTCCGGGCGAAGTTTCACCGCCACGCCGGGATCTGGACCCGCCGGTTCTCGCTGCAATGGTGGGGACTGCTGCTATCGATCGCCGGGCTGGCGGTCTGGTTCGGCTT
This sequence comes from Akkermansiaceae bacterium, assembly GCA_043758445.1. Lineage (GTDB taxonomy): Bacteria > Verrucomicrobiota > Verrucomicrobiia > Verrucomicrobiales > Akkermansiaceae > Luteolibacter. Next base: position 2,907 of record JAYVNM010000089.1, read on the forward strand.
TTATTCGAGCCGCCAAGTGCCCTACGGCAATGATTTATGGTGGCAATATTCCTTCGACAACGACCCCTCGCGCTTCCTCCGCGGGATGGCCGGCAGCGCGTTGATCATCGTTTTCGTGGCCTTGCTGCAATACTTCCGTCCCGCTCCGCCGCGGGCGCGCGAGCCCCTGCCGTGCTTCGAGCGGATTTTGGAAATGGTCAACACCACCCCGCGCTGCGCCAGTGCGCTGGCCCTTGTTGGCGATAAGGAATTCCTCTTCAATCACGAGCAAAGCGCCTTCCTGATGTATGGCGACCAAGGGCGGACCCGCGTGGCGATGGCGGATCCGGTGGGCGATGAGGAGAAATTCGAAGGCCTCTACTGGCGCTTCATGGAACAGGCGAACGATGAGGGCATGAGGGTCGCTTTCTATCAGGTGGGAGCCGCGATGATCCCAGTGTGCGTGGAGATGGGAATGCGAATTTACAAGCTCGGCGAGGAAGCGATGATCCCGTTAGATAGCTTCGATCTCGCGACCTCCGAGCTCAAGAAATTCCGCAAAGTGATGAACCGGATGGAGCGCGAGGGCTGGCTGTTTGCAATCTGGCAGCCGGCTGAGGTGACCGCCCGCCTTGAGGAATTGCGGGCAGTCTCGGATGCGTGGCTGAGTCACCACAACGCAAAGGAAAAAGGCTTTTCGCTGGGCCGTTTCGACGATGCGTATCTATGTCGTTTGCCCTGTGCGGTCATCCTCATCGAGGGCCGAGTGAACGCCTTTGGCAACGTGTGGCCCGGCAATGGCAAGGACGAGCTATCCACTGATCTCATGCGCCACACCCCGGATGCGCCTAACGGGGTGATGGACTGTTTGTTTGTGAGTCTGATGCTCTGGGGTAGGGAGCAGGGCTACCGGTGGTTTGACCTCGGGATGGCACCGCTCTCCGGTCTTGCCGCCAACCAGTTCGCCCCGCTGTGGAGTCGCATCGGCGGGTTGATATATGACAAGGGCGAGGCTTTCTACAACTTCAACGGCCTGCGTGCTTGGAAGAGCAAATTTCAACCAGTTTGGCAGCCGCGTTACCTCGCCATTTCCAAAGCCTGGGACTTGCCAGCGGCCATCATTGACATCACCGCCCTAATTGGAAAATCCTCCATGCGCCCGCGCCGGGAGGGTTCTCCGGTGGTCCGGGAAATCGTCCCTAACGGGGATCGTCCCACCCCCACCAATCTCCCATGAAATTCCTCCGTATTGTCCTGCGCCGTGTGCTGTTAGTGATTCAAATCCTCCTGCTGCTGCCCATTGGCTGGTTCATCTATCACCTCGTCGCACCGCGCAATTATACCAGCGCGACTGCCGAGGTGCTGCCGTTGGAGCTATCGAGCGGCCCATTTGAAACGCCCTACTATTGGGCGAAACACCCGCGCGGCATCCTCATCGTCGCCACCGGGGACGGCGGTTGGTCGGGCCAATGGGAGGAACCGGTCGCCCGTCACGCCGCCGCTGCAGGCTATGCCGTCGGCGGCTTGGATTGCCGGAAATTCGCCGATACCCGGACCTTCGATCAGGCCAAACTCACCGAAGTTTTTAACGCCGCCGTTGCGGCAGTTAGAAAGCGCGCGAGCCTGCCTGTGGACACCCCGGTCTGGTTCACTGGTTGGTCCACCGGGGCCGAGTGGGCGCTCGCTGCCGCCGCCAGTCCGCAGCGGGAAAAATACCTTGTTGGCCTGCTCCCCGCTGCACCGGGCGACCGCAGCCGCTACGGTATCACCAAGAGCGATTTGCTCGGCGTGGACCCGTCCGGCCCCGACACCTTCGCTCTCGCCGATCTCGCTCCCGAGCTTCACGGCATCCGTATCGTCCTCTTCGCCGGTGGGCAGGACATGCTGGACGATACCAAATGGCTGGAGGCCATGAGCGCTGCCACCCCGCACAAGCTGGTAGAAATCCCCGGTGCCACTCACGACATGGATCATGGCAGCGAGCGTTTCCTCGCCGACTTCGACATGGCGCTCCAGTGGACCCTGGACACCCCGATCCCAGCGGAAAAATAATTCTAAAATCCGCAGTTTGAGAAAAGATTTTCACCGCAAAGGCGCAGAGACCGCAGAGGGGCGCAAAGCTGGGCTTATGTTTGAAGGGTAAGAAGTTACGAAACTAAGTATTTATCAGAGCGTTCATTCGCGGTAACTATTCAGGTATTTAACTCTACTTTGTTATTTCGGGGAATTGTGCTTGCATTTGACGCGCAAGTTGCTGGAATCCCAGACATGACCCTGCCGCAGTTCACATAATCATT
>JAYVNM010000090.1:0-15322 GCA_043758445.1 Akkermansiaceae bacterium
CGTGGCGGCGGTTTCCAACCGCCATGCCTTGTTTATTGAGGGCGTGGTGGTTGGAAACCGCCGCCACGTATCCACGACGCACCATCAATGCTCGCGGCAGAATTGCTCAAAGCGGGTGAGGCCCTCGTTGAGGATGTCCAGCGTGGTGCAGTAGCTGAGTCGGATGCCTTCGTCATAGCCGAAAGCCACGCCGGGGACGGCGGCGACCTTGTAGCGGGAGAGCAATTTATCGCAGAGGTTCATCGACTTCAGTCCGGTGTTGCCGGTGTAAACGAAGAAGTAGAACGCGCCCTGTGGCTCGACCACGCGGATGTTGTTGATCGCCTTGAGCCGGGCGAACATGAACTGGCGCTTCACGTCGTATTCGCCACGCAGATCGTCGATGAACGACTGGTCCCCTTCCAAGGCGGCGAGAGCACCGTATTGGGAAAAAGTGTTAGCGTTAGAAATGGTGTGGTTCTGGATTTTCTCAATGGCATCTGCCAGCGGCTTCGGCGCGGCGGTGTAGCCGAGGCGCCAACCCGTCATCGAGTAGGCTTTCGAGAAGCCGTTGACGGTAATGGTTAGATTGTAGAGATCCTCGCTGAGGGAGGCGATGGAAACATGCTTCGACTCGCCATAAACGAGTTTTTCGTAAATTTCATCCGAGAGGATCACAATGTCCTCGGTGAGCGCGATTTCACCGAGGGCGAGAAGTTCCGCCGCAGAGTAAACGGCACCGGTCGGGTTGCCGGGAGTGTTGATGATGACCATCTTGGTCGCCGGGGTCATGGCTTCCTCGAATTGCTCGGGAGTCATTTTCCAACCGGTGGATTCCTTGGTCTCGACGATGACCGGGACGCCACCCGCAAGCCGGACCATTTCCGGGTAGGAAACCCAATAAGGCGAAGGGATGATCACCTCGTCGCCCTCCTCGATGACGGCAAGAATGGCATTGAAGCAGGCCATTTTTGCCCCGCCGGTCACGCAGATTTGGCTGGCGGCGTAGGTGAGGTTGTTATCGGTGGCAAACTTGTTAGCCAACGCAGCACGGAGTTCTGGGATGCCCCCGGCCGGGGTGTATTTGGTTTTGCCGGCCTGCAGGGCGGCGATGGCCGCGTCCTTGATGAACTGCGGGGTGTCCATTTCCGGCTCACCACCGGCGAGCGCGTAAACTTCTTCGCCCTTCGCGATCATTGCTTTAGCCTGTGCGGTGACGGCGAGCGTGAGTGACGGGGAAACTTTGGCAATACGAGATGAGATGCTTTCCATGGGAGCGTGCGTGTATGAATTGAGCCGCCAACCCGGGCGGAGCAACATGTTTTTGCACAACCCCAAGTATGGGCGGGGCGCTTTTGTGGGGCTTGCCCAGTGGGGTGGCAAGCGAAATGGTGTGCAATTCTAACCCGAAAACTGGGCCTGTCTGCGGGCCTACGGATTTCAGGATCCGAGAAACACGCGTATTCCCGCAAGCCATGGTGGCACCCGATTCCAATCCGCACCCCACCAAAAAGACCCTGCCGAAGTCCTCGACTCCGCTTGGCATTGCTGTAAAAAGCCGTCTCATGCCGCTCGTCCGCCAATGCCGATTCACCGCCATCGACTTCGAGTCGGCAGGCGCGGCACGCGGCAGGACCGATAGCCCGGTCCAACTCGGCCTCGCCTCATGGTCGGCGGAAATCGGTCACTTTGATCCCTTCGTTTCTTATCTCCATACCGATCAGCCGATCCAGTGGGCGGCGCGGAAAATTCATGGCATCGGCCCGGAGCAACTGGCGGATGCGCCATCGCTGCTCTCGCTGTGGCCGGACTTGAAAAAGCGGCTCGCCGGGGCGGTCGTCGTCGCCCATGGCAAGGGCACGGAAAAACGTTTTCTCCGCGCCTTCCCCGGCCATGGCTTCGGGCCGTGGGTTGACACGCTGCTGATAGCCCGCGCGGCGTGGCCGGACTTGCCGGATCACTCGCTGGGCGCACTCTGCGGCAGCCACGGCCTGACGGCGGATATCCAAGCCCTAGTTCCCGGGAAATCTTGGCATGACGCGTTATTCGATGCCGTGGCCTCGCTGGCGTTACTCGCTTTTCTAATCAAAAATCATCCGCTTGCTGACCAACCGGTGGCCACCCTCTATCAGCCGGATACCTCGCGCTGGCATCAAAGCAAACGCGCCTGACACCACCAACCCATTACCCTAACCGTTTCAAACAATGAATCTCCGCATCATGCTTCTCTTCTCCGTGGCTACCGCGATCCTGGCCATCGCCTACTTGAATCCCCTTCCCAAAAAACCGGCGCAACAACATCCACCTTCGGCACAGATCGCCGCTGCGACAACCGCTCCTCTGGCCGACGCTGCGCTCGTCCGCTCGCTGTTAGGCGAGCATCTCGCTGGACGCACCTTCGCCTTCGCCACCATCGCCGAGGCCTGTTCGGGAAAAAAAGTCCTACCACTCACTGACAACCCGGCCCACCTGCGCGTCACCGCCGCCATCCACCAAGCGCTCAAGCTGACGCTCGCCGAGCTGAATCTTCCCACCTCCCCGCTCCGCCAGCTCCGCCGGATCAACGAGGCCTCGCGCTTTTTTGAGGATGGCATCCACGCCCACCTCAATGAAATCCCCGGCATCCAGTGCGAGGTGCCGCCCACCCGCGATGGCGAGCACCAGCGCTCAGGCTACCCGGATCTCCGGCTCACGGATGTGGATTCGAAACTAATCTTCTATCTGGACCCCAAACTCGTCGAGCAAGGCTCCGCCGAAAGCACCTTCCGCACCTTTTATTTCGAGCCTAAAACCGAGACGCTCAAGATCAACGACGACGCCGTTCACCTGCTCGTCGGCATTGAGCACGACGGCAAGGAACGCGAGTGGACCTTCACCGGCTGGCGCTTGGTCGATCTTTCCAGTCTCCGCGTCCGGCTCAAGGCCGAGTTCCAGGCATCCAATGCCGATGTCTATCAAAAATCCACGCTTTCCCTGCCTGCTTCCGTTCGTTAGGCTCGCCCTTGCATGACCCATCCGCCCCGACGCACCAGCGGCTCCGTCGCCATGGACGACTACCTCGAACAGATCCTCCATCTGATCAAAGCGAAGGGTTATGCCCGCGCCGTGGACATCTCGAAAAACCTCGGCATATCCCAAGCCAGCGTCACTAACATGCTCCAGCGCCTCGATGCGGAAGGCCTGGTAAATCATGAGAAATACCGTGGCACGGTGCTCACCGAGGACGGCCACCGCATCGCCCTCGCCATCATCGAGCGGCATGAGACGCTCACCCGGTTTCTCCGCCTCTTCGGCATCGACGAGGACACGATCTATCACGACGTCGAGGGCATGGAGCATCATGTATCCCGCCCCACCCTCAAGGTGATCCGCGCCGTGGTGGATGCCCTGGAAGCTGACCCTGCGCTGCTTGAAAGAGTGAAAGTAGCGGCGAGCACCGGTCGCCCCGAAACTCCGTGAGCCGGTTACGGTTTTCAGCCTCATTGGCGTGCCATGGACGCGGCGACCGGTGATCGCCGCTACTCCTTTTCCTTCGCAGGAGGACCGGTTTCGAAGCGCATCAAATCCGCGACAAAGGTGAGCGGGATGGCACCGGTTTCACCGTTTCGGTTTTTTGCTAGGACCAGTTCGGCCTTGCCCGCCTCCGTTTCCCGATCCTCATCGTTTTCCGCATAATAGGCGGTCCGATAGAGCAGTCCTACCAAGTCGGCATCCTGCTCGATAGACCCGGACTCACGCAGGTCCGACATGCGTGGGACGCCGACGCTGTTTTTGCCGGCCCGAGTTTCCGGCCCCCGGTTGAGCTGGGCCAAGATGCAAATCGGAATGCCAAGTTCTTTTGCCAAACTCTTAATGCCAGCGGAAATTTCCGCAATTTCCCGCTCCCGCGAATTTTCCGCCTGCTTGGTCCGGGATTTCATCAGTTGGAGATAATCGATCGCGATGAACTGGATGTCCTCATCACGCTTTTTCCGCCGGGCCTTCGCGCGCAGTTCGTTGATGGAAATGCCCGGCGTGTCGTCGATGAACAACTTGGCTCCGCCCGTGTCCAGACACGCGCGCTGGATGTGTTGGAGATCCGCCTTGTTAGGAGTGTAACCGCGTGAAAGCTTGCTCAAAGCGAATTTCGCACGGGAAAAAATCAGGCGCTGGACGAGCTGGAAGGCACTCATTTCACAGGAAAACACCATCGTTGGCTTACCCTGATCTAGGCAAACATGCTCGGCGATGTTCATCATGAACGAGGTCTTTCCCATCGATGGCCGGGCCGCGACGACAAACATCTCGCCCGGCTTGAGACCACCGCACATCCGGTCCAGAACCTCGAAGCCGGTGGAAATCCCCCGTGCGCCTTTTTCTCCCGCCAAGGATTTTTGAAATTGCACGAATACCTCTTCGACCGATTGCTTGATCGACGGCGACTTGTTCGTCTCCGCACCCTCGCGGATTGCTAACATTTTTGCCTCCACCGTGTCCAACAACGTCGCCACCTCGCCCGGATCATCGTAGGCTTGGGCGATGGCTTCGTTAGAGTTTTGGATGATCGACCGCAGGACATACTTATCCTTTACCTGTTGGAGATGGATGCGGAAATGCCCCGGACTCGGCGCATAGGTATATATATCCGTTAGGGCGGACGGCCCGCCCACCCGGTCGAGCAGCCCCTTGTCCAGCAAGCGTTGCACTAACGAAACCAACTCCACCGCGCTCCCGGACTCGAACAACGAGATCAGGAAACCGAACAAGGTCGAGTGCGAGGGCATATAGAAATGTTCCGGCGTCAGCTTTTCCTCGATCGCCACGCCGATGTATTCCTGCGGGTCCTGCAACATCGAGGACAGCAAACTCTTCTCCGGTCCCAGTGCATGAGGCAGCGCGCGGGTGACATCATCCACCGCCGTCGCGCCCTGTTGGAGTTCTGCGGTTTTGCGGAAAGGGATCGGGGCTTTGTTGTCGGCGGCCATGGGTGGAAAGGGAGGGTGACGGGCGGGAAAAATTTCGCAATCTCCAAGCACAACGTCGCACTTTTTCACGAAAATCCCCTCTGCCATATAGGTTTTAGAAGAGTCCATGATCATCAGCGCGTCCGCCCTCACTCGTGAGCAGGCGGGCGGAGACAGACAACCCGCTTGAGTAACAGCCAATCCGCTTTATCAATTTCCCACCATGAAACCATCTACCAGTGTTGACCGCCGTGACTTCGTGAAACTCGGCACCCTCGCTGCCACCGCGGCCCTGATTCCGGGTGCCGCCCGCGCGGCAGCAGCCACCACGCTCACCCTGCCGCCACTGTCCTTCGCGTTCGACGCCCTCGACGTCTGGGAGCACGCCTATTACCTCCACTATCAAAACCGCCGCCCCGACTACATCGCCGCATGGTGGAACGTCGTGAACTGGCCCGTCGTTTCAGAACGCTACGCCGCCGCCATAGTCTGACGGACCGCGAAATTCATTTCGCCGCATTATCACATCTCTCCAGCGGGGGTACACGTCCATCACGGGGTTGAAGGTTGGATTACGGTAAATCTTCGAAACTGAACGACTGGTCGTGCTTGCACCATGGGCCTGGCGTTCGCGGGTGTTTTCCTTTGGGCGTTGCGAATGATGTCATAGACTTCCTTGGCGCGCTCGATGAGGTCAAAGGACGGGGGTGCGTAGCGGCCCGTTCCCGGCCATGAGCCAACTGGGAAAAAGCTGTTCATAACGGGTGTCGGGCCGCAAATGATTCAACGACTTCTTGGAGGGCGTCACGTTCAGGTAGGTTTTGTCGCTGGCGGATTAACACGGATGGAGACACTAAATTAGGAATCGTTCGGATCATATTGAGAACAAGACTAGCAGCAATGGCTCCAAACGCTTCAATTCAAAATTTCTGATCCGTGATCATCCGTGAAATCCGTGGTCAATTATTTCTTTCCTCGATGTGGCTACGGGTTAGCGCATTGTGGACTGGGGTGCGTGCCGATGTGGACATGGCTCAGCGCATGTGCCAGTCCAGAAAATCGATGGCCGCATTCACTGCGTTGGCCGGAAATACGAAGGTGGCAATGTGGTCGCGGCCTTGGACCCAGTAGCTATCATGCGCCACATGGTTTTTTTCTAAAGCTGCGAGCATCGCTTGGGCGTGTTCCGGGGGGACGAGTTGGTCTTTGGTTCCATGGAAGACAAATGTCGGCGGGCTGTTTTTGGTAATGTGATTCACTGGCGAGGCTTCTTTGAAACGCTGGGGAATTTGCTTCCGAGTGCCACCGAGAAACTGCGGAACTAGGGTGCCGCCGGGGTACAGCATGAGGTCGGCGGGTGCGCCGCCTGCGACCACGGCGCGGATGTGGGAATTTTCCGAGCCTTCGAGAAATCCGACCATCGCCGCCAGATGACCGCCGGCGGAATAGCCGAAAGTGGCGATCCGGGTGGGATCAATCCCCTGCTCCACCGCGTGGGTTCGCAGCCATTTCACCGCCTCCCGCAAGTCATCGACCGGGGCAGGGTAGAGCCAGCGGGGAGCGAGGCGGTAGGTCACGTTTAGGACGACGTAGCCCCGTTGCGCGAGTTTGCGAGCGATGAGAGTCATTTCCCAACGACCGTCCTTGCCGGTCCAGCCGCCGCCGTGGATCAGCAGGACCGCCGGTGCCTTACGGGCTGAACGCGGGCGGTAGAGATCCCCCCGAACCGGTTCCGGCCAATCTGCGGGCGTGTAAACGAGGTCCTTGGTAACCGTGAACCCGGGCACACCGACGACCCCACGAGGCCGAAGTTCTACAGATCTGGGGAAATTCACACACCCGGTTAGCAAACTCGCCAGAGATACGAACGGCAGCAGCAACGATGAAATGGGGCGGCGGAGCATGATGGTGACTTTAGCTTGAAATGGGAAAATACAACCCGTTCGGTTAAAAAACTCGATGCTGGCGTGCGCATCTTGGTTTGTTAGCCGCTCTTCGAATTCATATCGAAAAACTCTCTTCTGGTGTGATGGCCGCAGATGATTAGCCTTGCGCCGAAACCCATGCTATCCGACGCCTTTGCTGATTTCTTCACCGACTCCGCCGCATGGCTGGTGGTTGCATCTGGCCAAGCCGAAGGGCATCTGACGTCCGTGGCCGGACATGATGGAAAACCGGCGCTCCGGCTCGATTATAATTTCCATGGCGGCGGCGGATTTGTCGTGGCGCGGCGGGAAATCCAGTTCGCGCTGCCGGAAACCTTCGAGATCGGGCTGTGGCTGCAAGGCGCGGGTCTGGCGAATCATTTTGAGTTCAAAGTCGCGGATCCCGCCGGGGCGAACGCGTGGCGCTACTTGCGGGAGGTCTTTGAATTGCCGGAAAACTGGCAGGAAGTCCAGATCTGCGAGAGGGATCTGCCCTTCGCGTGGGGACCGGCGGGCGGTGGTGCGCCGAGCGTGGTTGGCGCGATCGAGCTGGTGATCGCGGCGGGTCCGGGAGGAAGCGGCTTTGTGGTGTTTTCCGATCTCTCACTGGCTGACCAGACGTTTTATGCGCCACACGCGGTCACTGCTTCGAGCCATCGTCCCACCAATTTTCCCGAGTCGGTGTATGAACCGCGTTCGCCCAGCGGCTGGCTGGCGAATGCGGAGGACGCAGCCCCGTGGTGGCTGGTGGACTTCGGGCGGCTGGTGCGATTCGGCGGCTTCGTCATCGACTGGCCCGCGCCGATGCCGCCCCGCAGCTATGAGGTGGAAATTTCAAGTGACAGGAAAAACTGGCAGCGGATCTATCAGGCATACTGCACGCTGGGCACGCGCAGTTACATTCCCGCGCCCTCGGCGGAGGCCCGCTATCTGCGGCTGAATTTCGCCAACTCCAGTTCTGCAGCATTGGTCGGCCTGCATCTGCGGCCCGACGCATTTTCCCACACGCCTAACGAGTTCATCCACGCGGTGGCGGCGGATTTCCCCCGCGGCTGGTTCCCCCGCTACTGGCACCGCGAACAATCCTACTGGACGCCCGTCGGCAGTCCGGAGGGTAATCGGCGCGGATTGATCAATGAGGAGGGCATGGTGGAAGTGGATGAGGCGGGATTTTCGTTGGAGCCGTTTTTACTCATCGGCGAAAAACTCGTGACCTGGGCGGAGGTGCAGCCCGCGCTGTCGCTCTCGGCGGATGGTGCGCCTTTTCCGGTGGTGACGTGGCAGACCGATGAAGTGATATTGCGGATCATGCCGTGGGTCGATGGCACGGGCGACGACCTCGCGCTGCGGGTGACTTATCAGATAGAAAATGCCGAGTCGCATGAACTGCGGTTGGCAGTCGCGGTGAGGCCGTTCCAAGTGAATCCACCGTGGCAGGCGTTCCGCAATCTCGGCGGGCGCAGCCCGATCCAGCGGATCATTTGCGACGCCGCCGGCATGAGCGTGGACGGGCGGCGCGTGGACCCGGATCGCCAGCCGGAAATGCGCGGTGCGGCGGCCTTTGAGGAAGGCGGTGTGGTGGAATTCCTGTCTCGCGGCGAAGTGCCAGCACGAAAAAATGTGGACGATAGCTCAGGCTTGGCATCTGCGGCGATGATCTGGAACGTGCCGAAGGCGGCGGGTTTGGAAATCACAATCACGGTGCCATTTTTCAACCGATCCAGCACCCCAATGCCCGATGGCAAGGACAAGGCCATCGCCCACTGGCGGGAAGTCCTAGCCCCGGTCGTCTGGAATGTGCCAGCCGTGGCCAGCAGTGCGATCCAATGTTTCCGCACGGCGGCGACGCATATTCTAATCAATCGCGAAGGCGCAGCCTTCCAGCCCGGTCCCCGCCGCTACACCCGCTCGTGGGTGCGCGACTGCGTGATCATGGGTGCGGCGATGGCGAAAACCGGCTGCCCGCATGTGTTGCGCGAATTTGTCCTGTGGTATGTGCAGTTCCAGCGCGAGGACGGCTTTGTGCCTGCCGTCGTGGACCGTGATGGCGTGGACTGGATTGTGGAACATGACAGCCACGGGCAACTGATCTGGGGCATCTGCGAGGTGTTCCGCAACTCCGGCGATCTAGATTTCCTCAAGACGATGTGGCAACCTATTCGCCTCGCGGCGGAATTTCTCCGGCGGCTTCGAGCGCAGTGCATGACGCGCGAATTCACCGAGATGGAGCACCGCGCTTGCTATGGACTGCTGCCGGAATCCGCGAGCCATGAAGGCTATCTATCACATCCGGTCCACTCGTATTGGGATGATTTCTGGGGCATTCGCGGCCTGGAAGCGGCGGCGGAAATGGCTGATGCGCTCGGGCTAACGGATGACGCAAACCGCTGGCGGGCTGAGGCTATGGCGTTTCTTAGTGACGTGTTAGCATCCATCGACCAGGTGATTTCCCAGCATCAACTCAGCTACATCCCCGGCTCAGTCGAGTGGGCGGACTTCGATCCCACGGCCACCGCCAACGCCATCGCCCAGCTCGATTTCGCGGATGATCTACCCGCTGTCCCGCTGCACCAAATGTTCGACACCTACCTCGACGGCTTCCGCAAAAAACACCGGGGTGAGGTGCCGTGGCTCAATTACACCGCTTACGAAATCCGCATCATCGGGGCCTTCGTGCGGATTGGGAAACGCGCGGAAGCCCACGAGTTGCTAGAATTTTTCCTCTCAGACCGCCGCCCGGTCGAGTGGAACCAATGGCCTGAAATCACCTGGCGCGATTCTCGCTCACCGGGCCATCTCGGCGATGTCCCGCATACCTGGATCGCGGCGGAATATATGCTGGCGTTGATTGACATGATCGCCGACGAACGCGAAGCCACCGACGAAATGGTGCTAGCATCAGGTCTGCCGTGGGCGTGGATCGCCGAGGAAAACGGCTTCTCAGTGCGCGGACTGGTCACACGTCATGGCAAACTCGATTTCCAAATGCTGGCGCGTGAATCCAACTGTATCACCTTCCACATCGGCGAAGGCCTCGCGATGCCACCCTGCGGTTTAAAAGTTGCCCCGCCGCTGCCGCCCGGCCAATGGATCATTTCCGCCATCAACTCCAGCGGGCAGCCGTTGGCGATTGCTGAAGATGGCACTTCCGTCGTTGTGAAATTACTGCCCATTTCCGCCACCGTGTTTCTCGGCGACGCCAAACCATCTAACATTTTCTAACCCATGAACCTCATCACCGACCCATTTCGCATCCACCGCAGCGGCAAGCTTCGCAGCATCGTCACGCCAAGCGGCCAAGGCGGCCTGTATTATGATTGGGTAGCACTCACCCGCTGGTCCGATGCCGCGCCGGAAACCTGCGGACCCATGGTGTATTGCCGCGAGGGCAATGAGCGAACATCCACCGACCTAACGGTTTCTATCAATGTCGGTATTGTTCCCGGTATGGACGCGGAATTCCGCAAAATCACGGTGACCAATATTACCGCTCAGGCCCGGGAAATCGAGCTGACGACGTATGCGGAAATCGCGCTAAATCATCCGTTAGGCGATGCCGGGCATCCCGCGTTTTCCAAGCTTTTCGTCCAGACCTCCATCGCTGGGAAAACGCCGACTCTGCTCGCCCGCCGTCGTCCGCGCGGGCTGAATGAGAACTGGCCGTGGATGGCGCAAACCCTGATCGGAGAATGCCTGGAGCGTTCGTGGGAAACTAACCGGGCGACTTTTCTCGGACGCGGAAGGACGCTTAATGATCCGGCGGCCATGGACCAGTCTGGGCCACTTTCCGGGCAAACCGGCAATGTGCTCGATCCGGTCATGGCATGGCGTTGCAAGCTCGCGATCGGACCTAACGAAACAAAAACCCTCTGGCTGCTAACAGCCGCCGCTGCCGATGAAAAAGCGGTGTTGGAACTGCTGGAAAAATGCCAACCTGACGCACTATGGCTAGAGTCATCCGTTTGCGCCCGCTATCAAGCCATGGCGGCGGCGATGCTCGCCGGGCGCACCCATCGGCAGGTTCCCACCTCGCTCGCAGGTTCGAACGTGGTGCATCGTTTCCCGCTGTCGTGGGAGGAAATCCGCGTGATCGCGACTGGGGGCTTGGCCAGCGCCGGGACCAAGGAACTGCTAGATGCGCTGCCGGTCTGGCGCGCCCTCGGTCTGCAGGCCCGCGTGTATGTGATGACCGATGAAACGCAGGAGCCGCTGCCGGAAGGCGTCATTCTAACTGATCCTGAATCGTTTACACCTGACGAACTCACATGGTGGCTCGCCTCCGCCCAACTCGTGGTGGGTGAGAAAGTTTTCACCCCGTTAGATGCTGAACCCAAGTCGCCATCCATCCCCCCCACCATTCCCGCAGACTCGCCTACCGCGCTCGATGAACCGCTCCAACACGGCAACGGCTACGGCGGATTCTCGGCGGACGGGCGGGAGTATGTGATTCCGATGGCGCTCGAAAACGGGCGACTCCATCTGCCGCCCATGCCCTGGGTCAATGTGCTGGCTAACCCGGACTTCGGCTGCATCGTCAGCGAGCGCGGTGCGGGCTACACATGGTCGCGTAACAGCCAGGCGAATCGCCTAACACCATGGTCTAACGATCCGATCCGCGATCCACACGGCGAGGCATTCTATCTGCGCGATGAGGAATCGGGAGACGTGTGGCCGCCGCTGCCCGGACCGTGCCAACCGCAGTCCGCCTTCGTCGTGCGGCATGGTTTCGGACGCTCGCGCTTCATTTCTAAATGCCACGGGATCGAGCAAACCGTCGAGTTCAGCGTGCCGCCGGATGCGCCGGTCAAGCTGGTTTCGATCCGCTTGAAAAACACCACCACGGTCGCGAGGAAACTCGCCTTTTCCGCCTATCAGCAGTTGCTCTTGTGCTCGACTCCCGACCGCCACCACGCCACGCTGGCATGGACCGCAGCGGACGGTGTGCAACACGCGGTGAATCCCCGGGCCGGTGATTTCAACGGCGGACGGGTGTTTTCATTTGCCGCCTTGCATGGCGCGGAGGCTGTCAGCGCGGAGACTAACAATTCATCCGCCGCGTTTCTCGGGGCGGGCGGGATAGCGATGCCGACCGCTTTGGCGACCGATGATGCTTGGGAAAATGCCCGTGGCTTCGGACGCGATGCCTGTTTTTCTAGGAAAATCTCCTTCATCCTGCCACGCGGCGCGGAAGTGGAGATCGTGGTCGGACTGGGCGAGGTGATGGCCGAGGCGGAAGTCGCCCGCTTGGTCGGCATCTACCGGCAAGGCGATGCCGTGCGAAACACCGGCATCGACGAGTTCTGGGAGAAAATGTTAGGTGGCGTGAAGATTAAAACACCGCTTCCGGAGGTCGATCTCATGGTCAACGGCTGGCTGATCTATCAGAACCTCGCCTGCCGCATCTGGGGCCGCAGCGCTTTCTATCAGTCCGGCGGGGCTTACGGATTCCGCGACCAGCTCCAGGATTCTGGCGCGCTGGCGGCACTGCACCCAGAGATAATGCGCGCGCAGATCTTGCTGCACGCGGCGCAGCAATTTCCCGAAGGCGATGTCACGCACTGGTGGCACCCGGAACCGATGGGCCGTGGAATGCGGACGAAATTCGCCGACGATCTGTTGTGGCTGCCCTATCTAACTGACCACTACCTCCAAGTCACCGGCGACCACGGTGTGCTGGAGGAAACCCGCCCGTTCATCACAGGTCCGCTGTTAGGTTTGGGAGAGGACGAGGAATATATGAAGCCTGGGATTTCCGACACGCAGGCCAGCCTGTTTGAACATTGCTGCCTCGCCATCGACAAATCGCTGACCACGGGCGCACATGGCCTGCCGCTTATGGGCATCGGCGATTGGAACGACGGCATGAGCCGGATCGGGCGCGAGGGCAAGGGGGAAAGCGTGTGGATGGGATTTTTCCTATTCACCATCCTCAATCGCTGGATTCCGCTCTGCGAGTCACGCGGCGAGACCGAGCGTGTTAGAATCTATACAATTTACCGCGAGAATCTGCTGGTCGCGATCAATGCCGCAGGCTGGGACGGCGAGTGGTATCGTCGCGCCTACTATGACGATGGCACGCCGCTCGGCACCCACACCGACGACGAATGCCGGATCGACGCGCTGGCACAGGCTTGGGCGGTGATTTCCAAGGCCGCACCTGCTGACCGGATTGAGAAATCGCTGGATTCGCTGGAGCGTGAGCTCGTGGATCCGGTGTTCGATATCATCAGACTGTTAGACCCGCCGTTTATCAACACCCCGCACGATCCGGGCTACATCAAGGGCTACGTCGCCGGCGTCCGGGAAAATGGCGGGCAATACACTCACGCCGCCTGCTGGGTCATCCGCGCCATGGCCGAGGCGGGACGCCGGGAGGAGGCGGCCAGATTACTCCAACAGATCAGTCCGGTCTGGCACACGCGGGATGCCGCTGCGGTGGCGCTCTATCAGGTGGAGCCTTACGTCGTGGCGGCGGATATTTACGGTGCGGCCCCACATATCGGGCGCGGCGGCTGGACTTGGTACACCGGATCAGCCGGTTGGATGTTCCGGGTGGCGGTGGAATCCGTGCTCGGTTTTCGCGTGGAAAATGGCGACACGCTGGCGCTCGCCCCACGGGTGCCGGATGGCTGGCCGGGCTATTCCATCGACTACCGCACGCCCTCGGGCCGCACGCTTTATCGGATCGAGGTCGTCATCCCGACTGGCAAGGCGAGCGCGGTTTGTGAGCTTGCGGTGGATGGGGAAATCGTCAACGTGACAGACGGCGTCGCCCGCTGGCCGATGCTGGATGATGGCGGCGAGCACTCGGCCAAAGTGGCTCTAGGGGCCGACTAACAGCCACGCAGATGGCAGCTTGCTAACCGCTGATTTAGCAAACCGGATTTACTCGAAGCCCTTGAGAATCTCGCGGCGGAGTTCAACGATGTCGAATTCGCCGGTGTGCCGCCACAGGATCTTCCCGCCAGGGGCGACGAGGACGGTGTGCGGCAGGGCTCCAGACCACTCGGGGTCGATGGCTTGAGCCATGGCGTCCGGGTTGCCGCCGACCCATTGATAGTTGTTAGTTTCCCGCCCCTCTTCCTTGAGCGTCCGGGCATTGGAATTGGGAATCGCGGCATGGCGGGCTTCGAGGAATTTTAAAACCGCAGCCCGTTGGGCGACGTCATCTACGCTGATAGAAACAAAGTCCATCGGGCGGTTTTGAAAACGCCGGTAGGTCTCGACGAGGTCGGGGAATTCCTTGACGCACGGGCCGCAGGTGGTGGACCAGAAGTTGATGAGCCGCACGTTTTTGGTGCCGTTGGCGCGGATCTTTTTCGACAGTTCCTCGTTAAGGTCGGCGACGGTGACGGGACGTTTTTCCCATGCGGCTTGGTCGGCGGCGACTTTGGCTTGCTTGAAGAGCCATTTCGTCGAACAGCCGAAGGAGCGGGTCACAGGCTCCTTCACCTCGGTGCCAGCGAGCATGGCATCGAGCGCATCGCGGAGGTAACTTTTCTCGACCGGTCCGGTCTTGCGGGCGGCGTCGTCCATGCGTCCGGTGTAGCGGAGCTTGCGTTCGGCATCAAAGACGAAGACATGGGGGGTGGACTGCGCACCGCAGACGGTGGCGAATTCCTGTTTCGCACCATCAAAGAGGTAGGGGAAAGTCCAGCCGAAGTCTTTGGCGAAGGGCGTCATTTCCTCGAATGAGTCGGTGAACGGCGAGTAGCCAAGTTCGTCGGGGGTTAGGCTTTCGCCGTTGTTGGAATCCACTGCGATCACGGCCACGCCCTTGTCCTTGTAGGCCAAATGAATTTCCTGCATCCGGGGCGCGGCGGCCACGGCGTCCGGGCAATGGTTGCAGGTGAAAATGATACACAGGACCTTGGCGTCCTTGAAATCGGCGACCGTGTAGGTCTTTCCATCCGTCCCCGGCAACGAGAATGAGGGGATCGCGGAGCCGATGGGCAGAACCTTCGGCAAATCCTGCCCCAATACTGGCAACGCCAGCGCTGCCACCATGCCAAACAGCAAATTTATTTTTGTCATGCCTACGATACCGCGCGGCAGAATCATTTCCTGCAAAAAAGTTTCATGCTTACCGCTGATCTCACTTGGCCGGGGCAATCAGCAGGTAGGGAGTCAGCCGTTCCAGAGTTTTCTGGCCGATGCCAGAAACACGCTCCAACTCGGGAATTTCCTTGTAGCGGCGACCGCCAATGATCCGGTTTGCCATGGCCTCACCAATGCCGGGGATCTCCATCAGCTCGTCGCGAGCCGCAGTGTTCGGATCGATTTTTAAATCCCCCAAGTCCTTGCGACTGCCCATAGCGAGTTCGAGTTCCGCATCTTCCTTGCGTTGTTCCTGACGCTCGGCAGAGAGCAGTTCCCAAGTAACTACTCAGGTCACTTTTGCATTGGCAAGCGATTCGCCGAGCTTGGCCGGTGAAATGATGAGTTCCTTCAGACTGTCTAACATCATTCGGCCCT
>JAYVNM010000091.1:0-39681 GCA_043758445.1 Akkermansiaceae bacterium
TCATCATCCTCAGATCCCGCTCGGCTTGGTTGTTGTCGTAGGGCACGCCCGCTTCCGGCAGGGCGAAAAATCCCATGATCTCGCAGGGCCGAGTGTCGAGTCGGTGCAATAGGTTGAGTGCCTTGCCTGCGAGGACTCGGGCACCTGCAACGCCGCAAGGATTTCACGCACCCGTTCATTGCTTGATCGCCGAGTGCGACTCCGTGCCTTTTTGAGAGTTGACTGGATAGATACCGTAGCCTAGATTTCCAAAACCTGAGCGCTCACGGTGACAAACTCTCGGGAGCTTCCAAAAGGAACGTATGAATATCCAACAGATGCTTTGAAGGAATCCCCCCGCATACTCAATTTGCCAATGCTTGAAATGTTCCGATTGGAGTCCAGCTCCGGTGAAATTCCCGTGGCGACCCACTCCGCCAGGGAAAAAACCGCCCGACCCGAAGGCGGAAAGTCGCGCATGAGAAGGCGCAAGGTGCTCATCGTGCAGGGGGATTGGGAAACGGGAATGACACGCCTCGCCCAAGACTTGAAAGACGCAGGCCACAAGGTGGGGAAAGTTGTCTTTTGTGCCCCGGATCTCGTTTACAAGCTCAAGGGAATTCAAACCCACACCTTTCGCAAGCCCTTGGCTGAGTTTGAGGATTGGCTTCGCGACCTGATCGGAAAAGCGAAATACGACACCTTTTTCCTCTACAATCACTATCGACCCTACAATCAGGTGGCTTGGAATCTCGCTGCCGAGCTCAATCTCGGCTGCTTCGTCTTCGAGCTGGGATTAATCCGGCCGAATTGTGTGACGGTCTTCAGCCGCAAGGCGGTGCCCCTGACGACCTTGGCAACGGCTTGGGAAGCGTTGCTGGCCGGTGCTCCACCGCCGCAAGCCGCCGTCACTCCGCCGGAACTCTGCCAGGTCAGCACCTTGGCCAAGCTGGTCGCGTTCTGCTCTTATTACTTTCTCAGTAGGATCACCTCGCCGTTCTTCCCGAACTTCGTTGACCAGCGGGAAATGGGACTGTGGCGACACTTCAAACACGGCCTCATTTACCTCTGGCGCTTCATCGAGCGTACCCGTGACTGCGAGATGGACCCGGTTTTCGCCGCCGAATTGTCCGGTAAATACTACGCAGTTCCCCTGCAGGTCCACAGCGATACCCAGATTCACCAGAATTCCAAATTCAAGTCCATCGAGCAATTCATCAAACGCGTTGTCTATTCGTTCGAGCGTCACGCCCCGGCCGATACCAAACTGGTGTTCAAGGTCCATCCGATGGACCGTGGCTACAAGGATTACACGAACCTGATCGCCAAGCTCGACAACCGACTGGGCGGTGGGCGGATCTATTATGTGGACCGCGTCCACCTACCCACTCTGCTTTCCCATTCCCGGGGAGTGGTTAATATCAACAGCTCCGTCGGCATCTCCGGATTGGTCCACTATGTGCCGGTCATCACCCTAGGTACCGCCGTGTATAATCTGACGGATCTGACCTATCAGGGCGGCCTGAATTCCTTTTGGACCCAGGCCCAGGAGCCCAATCATCAATTGGTGAAACATTTCATCAACTTGCTGCTGGAAACCAGCCAAGGGCGGGGGACGCTTTCCCAGCAATGTTTCAATGTCCCCGGCCACAGCAAGATCCAATGGCCGGAGCCGTTCCAGAAAGAATTCTTCATGGCGAAGGTGAAACCCGGCTCCTTACAACATAATCCAACAACTTGACAATGAAAGCCCGGTAAACCGACTCGGCTTTAGCACCGGTGTGAGGGTGACGGGCGAATTGAGGCGACTGGTGGACAACCGGGCACTGCGGATAAGTTGTTGCTACTCGGAGCTAACAGCATGGGAGGCACCACTGCCGCGAGCGACGAAATCCGCGTCCCGATGCACGAACTCAGTTCTAACGATCAACGCGGCAGGATCGCATGGTGGACGGCGGACGAGGCGGCCAAGGCCAAGGTCACCGCGGGCCCGGATACCAGCTCATTCGGTATTTCGGATCCTTTGTTCAATGCCAGATTGAATATTCTAACTATTTTTCCGATTCTTCATCCATTTTCTAAAATCGCCGCCGTGGGAATCAGGGAGGGTGCGCTGACCTAACCATTCTTGCAATGGCTTGATGGGAGCGACTTGGATGGGCAGGTGGTTCATGGCCTTGGACATGGTCATGGCGGTGCGCCAGAGGGAGGGCGAGGTGGCGAGAGTGGCGAAGGGCGACATCGGGATGGCCCCGGCGGAGGGGACGGACTCGCGTTTCGCCTTGTCGCGCAGGCGCAGTAAGAGATCGGGGATTGGGATATCGACAGGGCAGACTTCGTTGCAGGCACCGCAGAGCGAGGAGGCTTTTGGTAGATCGGCAAATTCCGGGAAACGGCTGCCGAAGAGTAGGGGAGAAAGCACCGCGCCGACGGGGCCGCCGTAGGGCGAGCGGTAGGCGTGGCCGGAGGCTTGGCGATAGACGGGGCAGACGTTCTGGCAGGCACCGCAGCGGATGCAGCGGAGGATTTCCTTGCAGTTCGACGCGAGCACATCGGTGCGGCCATTGTCCATGAAGACTACGTGCATGTGCTCGGGGCCGTCCGGCTGGTTGGCGGAGCGTGGGCCATTGATGAACTCGGTGTAAACGGTGAGTTGTTGGCCTGTGGCGGAGCGACCTAACAGATTCAGGAAGACGGCTAGGTCCTTTTCCTGAGGGATAATTTTCTCGATGCCGACGAGCGCGATATGGACCGGTACGGGTGCCATGCCGAAGCGGGAATTCCCCTCGTTCGTTGCGAGGACCAAGCGACCGGTATCGGCACAGACGAAGTTGGCGCCGGTGATGCAGGCTTGGGCCTCCATGTATTTCCCCCGTAGATGGACGCGGGCGCGGCGGGTGATGGTTTCTGGATCGTCATTGTAATCGGTGCCGATGCCTTCGCGGAGGAATGTTTTGGCGATGTCACGGCGGTTGAGGTGGATGATGGGTTTGACGATGTGGGAGGGCTCGTCGCCGTCAAGCTGGATGATGAATTCGCCGAGGTCGGACTCGAGGCATTCGACGCCGTTTTCGATCAAAAACGGGTTGAGGTGAATTTCCTCAGCCGCCATCGACTTGGATTTGGTGAGCTGGGTGACGCCGTGCTGGCGGAGGATAGTTAGAATCGTTTGGCGGGCGTCCTCGTCGGTGGCGGCGAAGTGGACGTTGACGCCGCGCTGGATGAGGGCTTTTTCAGCTTTTTCAAGATACTCGCCGAGGTGGTGGAGCGTGTGGTCCTTGATGGCTGCCGCGAGTTTCCGCAGGGCGTCGGGATCGGGGTAGTCTTGATGGAGGACGTGGTAGCGCTTGTCCGTGCCTTTGGATGAGCCGTCGATGACCGAGGCTTGCTTTTCGTCCGAGATGTCGCGGGCGTATTGGTCGATGGGTTGGATACCGATCATGGGAGTGAATCGCGTAAAATTTGGATCGCGTGGAGATGCTTGATGGGACGGCCTTGGGTGACGGCGAGGCCGTTAAGGTGCATGAGGCAGGACATGTCGCCGCTGACGAGGATGTCGGGCTTGGTTGCGAGGATGTGGTCGAGCTTGAGCGATCCCATGCGTCCGGAAATGTGCGGGAAGGTGACCGAAAACGTGCCGCCGAAGCCGCAGCATTGCTCGTCCTGGCCGAAAGGCGTGACCACGGCGTTTTCGATAGATTCGAGGAGCTGGAGCGTGGCTTCGCCGCTGCCGGTGCCGCGGCTGTGGCAGGAGCGGTGGAAGGCGATGCGGGTGGGCTCGGCAAATTTTCCCGGCCATTTTTTGATGCCCAAGCCGTTGGATATGAAGTCCATCACCTCCCAGGTGCGGCGGGCGAGCGAGTCGATGGCGGCATCCGGGTTTTCTTCAAACTGGAGGATATTGCCGTGAAAATTCATCGCCGCGCAGGAGCCGGAAGGGACGATGACGGGCAAGTCCCCGGCAAACACCGCCGCACAATGGCGGGCGACTTTGCGCGAGGCGATCCAGTCGCCAGAATTGAAGGCGGGCTGGCCGCAGCAGGTTTGGTTGTCGGGAAATTCCACGGTCACGCCGAGGTGTTCGAGCACCTCGACGGTTGCGCGGGCGACATCGTCGTAGAAGGCATCACAAAGGCAGGTGCCCATGAGGAGCACGCGTTTGTCGGTGGGTCGCTGGAGTTGGCTGGCCATGAATGAGGGGAAATAGGAGCACCGTTGGTGGCACTTTTTTTCAGGTTAGTGGCTAAGTGGGAAAGGACAATCGCGAATATGCGGCACCGATAGCCTCGGGTTCCCGCCGTTCAATAATACGGCCTCAGCATCCAATAACAGATTGGCCCGGTGATGGCGACGTAGAGCCACATGGGAAATACCCAGCGGGCGAGTTTGCGATGGGCGGTGAAGCGGTTGGTCCAGCCGGCGATGAAGGTGAACAGGATGAACGGTAGGCTCACCGCAGCGAGGGTGATGTGGGTGATCAGCAGGATGAAATAGATGGTCCTTAGCGGGCCAGTGCCGCCGTAGTGAATGGCGTCGTGGGTTATGTGATAGGCCACGTAGGACAGCAGGAATAAAACGGATAGAACTATTGCCAGCATCATGGTCGCGCGGTGGAGTTTTACCTGACCGAGCTTAATGAAAATCAGCGAAACTAACAACACCACGGCAGTGACGGCGTTCAACCCGGCATAGATCGGTGGGAGAAAATCGGTGGACCAACCGACGGGCCGTGGCACTTTGATTTTCTGCATCAGCACGACTAACAGCAGCACGACGGTGGATAAAATCCACGCCGCGATACCGAGTTTTTTTGAAAGTGTTTCTTGTGGCGTGCGTGTCAGCCATTGCTTGCGTTCGCTGTTCATCAGATGCCGGGGGATTTATGCTTATCAAGTTCCTGACGGATGCGGGCGAAGAGTTCGTCCTTGAGTTTTTGATATAGATTCGGGTCGAGTTTTTTGCCTTCCTCGGAGCGGGCATCGGCGAGCGGCCATTTGCCGATGACCTTGAAATCGCGGTCCACGAGGATGAACCCGAGGTCGTGAGCATACTTGCCGTTGGTCTCGATATCTAGCCGTTCGGTACGGTTGCGGACGCCGAAGAATTTTAATTCATGCTCCAGATAATCGTGCGTGGTTTTGGTGTCGCCGGCGTTGAGGAACCACCAGTTTTTCGTCTCTGCGCCGGTGGCTTTCGCGTAGTCGGCGAGTTTTTCCGGCTTGTCGTTTTCCGGGTCGATGGAAATGCAGGTGATGTGGAAATCCGGGTTGCCCTTAAACTCGTCGTAGATCATGCGGAGTTCCGCGCCATTGCGGACGGCGCAGTTCGGGCAGACCGCGAAGAACTCGGCCACGACCCAGACCTTGCCGCGCAGGTCGGAGAGTTTCACTGGCTGGTTGTCCTGATTCACCGCAGCTAAGTCTTTGGCGATCTCAAACCACTGCGGCGCGATTTCCTTGCCGGAGTTGATCGCGGGGGCCTGATAGGGCGCGTTCAGGCCCTTGGCGAGCCACATGGAAATGCTGATGACACCGATGCAGATGATGGCAACGGCGGAGTAGAAAAGGGCAATGGTGGTGTTGCGTTTCATCAGGGGTGGTAGGGTTCGGCGAGGAGCTTGTCGATGGTCTTGTTGAGCAGGATTTCCAGTTCCGCGACATTGGTGTTAGACGTGCCGGTTTTCACGCCTTTCGCGTCCCAGCCGGCGGCTTGTTCAAAATCAAAGGTGGCGATGTAGGGTGGTCCGCCTTGTTTCTGGGGGACCACGGCGCGGCGGATGTGGCCGTTCTTGTCGATGAGGACGATGGATGAGTCATACTCCCATTTGCCATTTTTATCGAAAGGGGAAACGGTGGCCTTGAGCTGGTTGTAAATGAACTTGTGGAGATCCGCCGGGACGTTGCTGCCGACCCACCAGCGAGGAAGCGTGGCACCTGCGGACTTCGCGGTTTCGGCCAAGGTGCTTTCCAATTTCTCGCGGGGCATCGGATCGAGCACCAGCGTGACCAAGCTGAAATCCTTGGTCTCCGCGCGGGCTTCTGCTAGCCGTTGCATGACACCCATGCTGAGTTCTGCGGCTTGTGGATCGCGCAGGCTGGTCACGTTGATGGCGACGACATTTCTGCGCAGATCGACGAGGTTCACAGTTTTTCCATCTTGCCGCAGCATCCGCAAATCGCGTTCTGGGGTGATGCGGTAGATGATGGCCGGGCGCTCGTCGGAGGCTTGTTGGAGCGACCATTTATCGTAGGCCTTGAGCACCAGCCAGCCGCCGAGGAAAATGATCCCGACCAGAACGAGCGCCGTGTTGCGGAGCTTTTTCGGATCGCGGATGGCGGGTTCGAGATTTGGATCGGGTAGGGGCATCGGCGGCGGAACTTAGACGAGAGCGGGGGTGAGGCAAGCCATGCGCGGCTATTTTTTCGAGACGGCGATTTCAAACATCTGCGGCCAGTATTTCCCGGTAATCAACAAGTGGCGGGTCGCAGGGTCGTAGGCGATGCCGTTCAGAACGTCAGCGTGGTTTGGCCGGGTGAGTTGGTTTTTCAAGCCCGCGAGATCGAGCCAGCCGGTGACTTGGCCGCTCTCTGGCGAGATCCGGGCGATCCGGTCGGTCTGGTAAATGTTGGCGAAAATCTGCCCGTCGATCCATTCCAGTTCGTTGAGATTACTGACCTTGCTGCTGCCGTCCTTGACCGCCAGCGTTTTCGTCACGGAGAAATCCTTGGGGTTGATGAATTTTAAATCGCTGCTGCCGTCGCTCATCACGAGCTGTGTGCCATCGGTCGTGAGGCCCCAGCCCTCGCCCTGATAGGTGTGCGTGCGGATGGGTTTGAAGGTGTCGGGTTCGAGCACATAGACGGTGTTTTCCTTCCAGGTGAGCACCCACATTTCCTTGCCGATGACGCTCAGGCCCTCACCGAAAACCGTCTTCGCGAGCGGGCGCTTGCGGAGGACTTTGCCGGTGGTAGGCTCGATTTCGCGGACGGTGGACTGGCCATATTGGCCAGCGCTTTCAAACAAGCGGCCGCCAGTGAGTTGTAGGCCTTGGGTGTAGGCCGTCGCATCATGCGGGCGAGTGGCAATGATCTGATAGCCGAGATGCTCCGGTTGGGCTTTCTGGCAGGAAGTGAAGGGCAGGCAGATCGCCAGTAATTTTAGAACGAGTTTCATGAATCAGAGTGAGTTGAATTTTTCCCAGCACTTCAGAAACCCCGGAGCGAAATCGGACGGCCTGCCAGCGATCCATGCGGCGATTTCACCTAACGGAAACCACAGCGCCGCGTCCACCTCGGCGGCGGGAAAACGGATGTTTCCATCGTAGCGAGCACGGTAGAGTCGGACGTGTTCCCAGCCGGTTTCCGGGCAGGGAGTGAGGCGGGCGATTTCCTCCGGCGGCCAGTCCAAGGCGATGCCCATTTCCTCGTCGAGTTCTCTAACCGCTGCAGCGTCGTAGGCCTCGCCTGCGTCCAGATGCCCGGAAACACTGGAGTCCCACAAGCCCGGACAGAGGTCCTTGAGCAGCGAGCGCTTTTGCAATAACAGATCGCCCCGTTTGTTGAAAACGAATACATGCACCGCGCGGTGGATCAGCATTTGCGCATGGACTTCGGCCCTAGTGGCCGTGCCGGTCACCTCGTCATTGGCATCTACCACGTCGAAAATTTCCCCGGCCTTTTGCGGTACATCCTTGAGTGGGTGTGGATCGTAGGCCCGTGTTAGATTCACCCATTTCGCGAGTGTTAGTTCCTCGCCGCGCACTGTGGTGCTAACGCCTAACATCACGGTGATTTCCTCCCACGGCGGCCCGTCCGGGAGCTGCTTTTTCAATTGCTTCCGCCGTTGTGCGAAACCCCGACGGATCAGTTCGTCGAACAAGCGATAGTCGAAAACCGGCAGCCCGCTGATGCGTGGCGTCAGCACCGCCACCGCCGAGTCGATCTTCGGCTGCGGGTAAAACGCATCCGGCGGCACCGTCCGCAGCGGTTTCACCTCCCAATTCGCCTGCGTCCGCAGCGAGAGGATACCGTAGTCTTTGGTCCCCGGTTGCGCCGCCAGCCGGTCGATCACTTCCTTCTGCAACATGATCACCGCTCGAGTGAACGGATGCGGCCGACTTAACAGATTTTTCAAAATTGCCCCGCCGCACGAGTAGGGCAGATTTCCGAGAAATTTCAGCGGACGATGTTTGAACAGCGTCCTGCCGTCGAATTTCGCCCCGTCTGCATGATGCACCTCCACGCTCGGTTCATCGCGAAATCGTTCCTTCAGCGACTCCGCCAGTCGCGCGTCGAACTCGATCAATATCAGCCGCCGGACCTGTCCCACTAGATGCTCGCTGAGTGCTCCTGTGCCCGGCCCCACCTCCACCACCGCGTCATCCGCCGTGATTTCCAACTGCGCCACGATCCACCGCGCCATGTTCGGATCGATCAGGAAATTCTGGCCAAGCTGTTTACTCGGCATCACCCCGGCGTGCAGCAGCGCCTCGCGTATTTCCCGACCCGTCATGGCCGCCATCCATGACGCATCCCGGCGCAACGCGCAACCCCTAGGATATTGGTAAATCCAAATCCGTCCTTCCCGTCATTGACGCCGCCGCCTCCATCGTCTCCCATCCGCCCATGTCCGCGCCGAAAACGAAGAAGCCCATCTCCTCCCACCGATGGGTCCTCGGCTACCTGATGCGGGAAAAGGCGATTTTCCTGCCCTCGCTCGGGGCGCTATTTTTCACCGCCATCCTCTCGCTGGCCTTTCCCTACTTTCTCAAAGAATTGATCGGAAATCCTACGGACGCCCTGAAATCCGGCGTCGATCCCGCGCTGGTCCTCGCGAAATCCAACCGCGTCGTGCTCGAGCTCACCGCCGTCCTCGCCCTTCAGGCAGGCATCGCATTTTTCCGCGTCCAGGGCTTCATCCGCTCCGGCGAATCCGCGCTCAACCGCCTCCGCCGTGACCTCTTCGCGCATCTTGTTAGGTTGCCCATGCCCTTCTTCCAGGAACAACGCTCCGGCTCCCTCAGCAACCGCGTTTCCGCCGATCTTGGCGTCGTCCGCGACACGCTCCTCAACACCGTCCCGCAAGCGGTTAGGCAGACGGTCATCCTCATCGGCGGCCTGATTTTTATCTTCGTCGCTTCGTGGAAATTGTCGCTCATCATGCTCGGCAGTGTGCCGTTCGTGGTGCTCGCCATCGCCTTTTTCGGACGCAAAGTCCGGGGCTTTTCCCGCGCCGCGCAGGATTCGTTAGCCGAGGCTGGCACCGTCATTGAGGAAACCGTGCAGGGCATCGCCGACGTGAAATCCTACACCAACGAACCTTTCGAAGAAGCCCGCTACGACCGCTCCTTGAGCCTCTTCTTTGGCGTCACCATGCGCGGGGCGCGGCACCGCGCCGCCTTTCTATCATTCATCATCTTCGCCCTCTTCGGCACCATCGCATTCGTCGCTTGGTATGGTGCGCGCATGTTGGCTAACGGCGAAATCAACGGCACCAATTTCGTCTCCTTCATCCTCTTCTCCATCTTCGTCGGTGCCTCGCTCGGTTCGTTTCCGGAAATCATCTCCCAATTCCAAGCCACCGCCGGGGCCACCGAGCGCCTGCGCGAGCTACTCGACACCCCGCCCGAGCGCACCGACGGCGACCCGGACGCCAAACTCACCGGTTATCTCGCCTTTGAAAACCTCTCGTTCCGCTACCCCTCCCGGCCCGATGTCCAAGTGCTCAAGAATCTGGATTTCTTTGTCCGCCCCGGCCAACGCGTTGCCCTCGTCGGCCCGTCAGGTGCGGGGAAATCGACGGTTTTCTCCCTAATCCTCGGCTTCAACGCCCCGGAAACCGGGAGCGTCCTCTTCGACAACCGCCCCGCCTCCAGCCTCGCCCTCGCCGCCCTCCGCTCGCAGATCGCCATCGTCCCGCAGGAAGTCCTGCTCTTCGGCGGCAGCATCCGCGAGAACATCGAGTATGGGAAACCCGGCGCATCGCTTGAGGAAATCGAAGCCGCTGCCAAACAGGCGAACGCCTACGAATACATCACCGCCCTGCCCGAGGGCTTCGAGACGCTTGTCGGCCCGCGCGGCACCAAACTCTCCGGTGGCCAACGCCAGCGCATCGCCATCGCCCGCGCCATTCTAGCAGACCCGCGCATCCTCTTGCTAGACGAGGCCACCTCCGCGCTGGATTCCGAGAGCGAGCGACTCGTCAATGAAGCGTTAGAGCGTCTCATGAAAGGTCGCACCAGCCTTGTCATCGCCCATCGCCTCTCCACCGTCCGTCACGCTGATTCCATCCTTGTCTTCAACCACGGAAAAATCGTCGAGAGCGGGACGCACGAGGAACTCATCGAGCGCGATGGCACCTATCGGTTTCTGGTGGAAACGCAGTTGGTATAAAGCGGGGGATCAATTCGAGCGCGTGGTCTCATTTCACCGCCAGTATCCCCATCCGAACAGCGCCCAACTCGCCCGCTTTTATGCCGACCACGACCGCGAACCCAATGCCGCCCTCAAGGAAGCGCGGACTGCTTATGATGTTTACAAAACGTGAGCGTCGCGGACACCCTCGCCTGGTGCCTTTTGAAATCCGGGCAACTAGAAGAAGCCCGGCGCATGATCCGTCAGGCGATGAAATGGAAAACCCCGGACGCTGAAATGCAATTCCATGCCGGGATGATCGAGGTGGCGCTCAAGCAACCCGGCGCCGCCCGCCGATATTTCAATCAAGCCTTGAGCATGAACCCGGACTTCCACCCGCTCCACGCCACCACCGCCGCAATGCTGCTGGGGGACTGATGCCGGTTCCCGAAATAAAAGAGCCTCCATTTTCAGGGCCGAAGGCCACCTCTTGAGTCAACGCAACGACGGTAATTATACTCGGCATGTACTCCGGTCTCCTCGGTTGCGCCCTTGATGATTATGGCTACATGATTACAAGCTCCGCGTGGTGATTTCAGCTTTCACGGCGTTGATGAATTCTTCCAAGGCCATTGTCGTTAGTTCTTCCGTATCGCGGCGACGGATTGAGACGGTCCCATCATCGACTTCCTTTTGGCCGAGGACGATCATGTAGGGCACGCGGTCGAGGCGGGCGAGGCGGATTTTTGCGCCGACTTTTTCGTTGGTGCGGTCGATGGCGACGCGGACTCCGGCGTCGGCGAGACGGGCGGTGGCGGCTTCTGCGGCTTCCAAGGTTTTTTCGGAAATCGGGATGACGCGTACTTGTTCGGGCGCGAGCCAGGTCGGAAATTTCCCCTCGAAATGCTCAATCAACAGGCCGGTGAAGCGCTCTAGCGAACCGAAGGGCGCACGATGGATCATCACCGGGACGTGCTGCTGGTTGTCCGCGCCGACGTAGCTGAGATCGAAGCGGACGGGCAAATTATAATCCACCTGCACCGTGCCTAACTGCCAATCACGGCCGATCACGTCTTTAACCACGAAGTCGATCTTCGGGCCATAAAATGCGGCCTCGCCAAGTTCCTCAGTGTATTCTACGCCAAGAGTTTGCACGGCTTCGCGGAGGGCGGCTTCTGCCTTGTCCCAGTTCTCTGCCGAGCCGACGTATTTGTCCGACGCGGGATCGCGGAGGGACAGCCGGACGCGGTAGTTGTCCATGCCGAGCGTGCCTAGTACCTTTTTCACGAGGTCCAAACATCCGGTGACTTCGGCCGCCACTTGGTCTGGCGTGCAGAACAGATGGGCATCGTCCTGAGTAAATCCACGGACGCGGGTCATGCCGCCGAGTTCGCCGGATTGCTCCCAACGATAGACGGTGCCGAACTCCGCCAAGCGGACGGGCAGATCCCGGTAGGAGTGGTGGTCGCTCGCATAGATCTTGATGTGGTGCGGGCAATTCATCGGCTTGAGCAAGTAGCCCTCGTAGTCACCTTTTTCGAGGCCGTTGAGCAGGGTCGCGCAGGTGGCGTCCTCATCGGCGAGTTTCTCTAACACGTCGCGCTCGGCGATGGCGGGATACTGGCTTTCCTGATAGTAAGGAAAATGGCCGGACGTGCGATAGAGATCGAGTTTTCCGATGTGCGGAGTGAAAACCTGCGAGTAGCCCTGTTTGTCTAACTCCTGGGTGATGAAGTCCTGGAGCGAGCGGCGGATGAGCGCACCCTTCGGCTTCCATAGGATCAAGCCCTGGCCGACCGCTTCATCGATGTGGAAAAGTCCGAGTTCCTTCCCAAGGCGGCGGTGGTCGCGCTTCTTCGCCTCCTCCAGCCGGGTGAGGTGGGTTTCTAGCAGCTCCTTGCTCTCGAAGGCTGTGCCGTAGAGCCGCTGGAGTTGGCCCTTCGACTCGTCTCCCAGATAGAACGACGAGG
This sequence comes from Akkermansiaceae bacterium, assembly GCA_043758445.1. GTDB lineage: Bacteria > Verrucomicrobiota > Verrucomicrobiia > Verrucomicrobiales > Akkermansiaceae > Luteolibacter. The sequence continues at coordinate 12,302 of JAYVNM010000091.1, forward strand.
ACACCGACATCAGTTTCACGTTCTTGCACTTCGAGGTATAGCCCACGTGCGGCCCGGCGCAGAGGTCGATGAATTCGCCGTTCTGGAAACAGGAAATTTGCTCGCCTTGCGGGATCTTGTCGATCAGGTCGAGCTTGAAGCGCGAGGGATTGCCGGGGCGCTCCGTGAGTCCGCCGAGACGGCCACTTTCCGCCATCGCCCTACCCTCCTCACGCGAGATCGCCTTGTATTCGAACTTCTGGTTGTCCTTCGCGATCTTGCGCATCTCTGCCTCGATTTTCTCGAAATCATCCGGTGTGATGCGGTGCTGCATCTCGAAGTCATAATAAAATCCAGCATCGATCGGCGGGCCATAAGCGAACTGCGCGTCCGGCCAGATCCGCAAAATGGCAGTCGCCATCACATGCGCACAGGAATGGCGGAGCCGCTCTAGGTCGGTCATTTGCGCGCGTTCATCGAGAGTCTTGCGGTCGTTCATCTGGCGCACAGGGAAACCAACCGACGCACCCTGTTCAAGGGCCAATTATCCAATAAGGAGTCGGGACATTCCTGTCCCGATCTTGGGCGTGGGAGGAAGAGAGGGATAGGAATGTCCCTCCTCCTTAAATGGCTCGGGCGCGTTTTCCTTCTCAGAGGGTGTAATTACCGGGCCTTTGCTTGCCATCCGTCCCGCCGATCCGCTAGATTACCCCCATGTCCGACCCCGCCGCCGCCCTTGCCGAATTCGTCACCTACGTCGGCACCCATCTCACTGGTGACGAAAAGGGCGAAGCTGCCGATTTCCTCGATCATCTTTTCCGCGCCCTCGGCCATGCGGGCATCAAGGAAGCCGGAGCCTCCCGCGAAACCCGCGTCGCCAAAAAGGGCCGCGATAGCAAAGGCAAGAACTACATCGACCTCCTCTGGCCACAGCGCGTGCTCATCGAAATGAAATCCCGTGGCAAAAAACTTGAACGCCACTACGACCAGATTTTCGACTACTGGACGCACATCGTCCCGCACCGCCCGCCCTACGTCATCCTCTGCAACTTTGACGAATTCTGGATCTACGATTTCAACCAACAGCTCTTCGATCCCGTCGAAAAGATCGCTCTAGCCGATCTCCCACAGCGGGCCAGCGCCCTCGCCTTCCTCCTGCCGAAGCCGGGCAAACCGCTCTTCAATAACAACCGCGTCGAGGTCACTCGCAAAGCCGCCGCCAAGCTCGCCGAGCTCTTCAACTCCCTCCGCCAGCGCGGCGAGGAGCAAGCGCGCGCCCAGCGCTTCGTCCTACAGATCCTCGTCACCCTCGTCTCCGAGGACATGCACCTGCTGCCGGATTACATCTTCTCAAAGCTCGTCAACGAGTGCCGCGATGCCGGAGGAAATGCTTACGATCTGCTAGGCGGACTCTTCCGCCAGATGAATACCGAGACTACCGCTAGAGGCGGTCGCTTCCAAGGCGTACCGTATTTCAATGGCGGACTCTTCGCCGACATCGATCCCATCGAACTCACCTCGGCGGAAATCTCCACCCTCGCCGAAGCTGCCGACTTTGATTGGTCCATGGTAAAGCCGGAAATTTTCGGCACCCTCTTCCAATCCAGCATGGACGCCGACGAGCGCCACGCCTTCGGTGCCCACTTCACCAGCGAGTTCGACATTCGCAAAGTCGTCGGTCCCACGATCGTCCGCCCGTGGCGGGAAAAGATGGATGCCGCATGGAGCAAAGTCGGCGCACTCAAGGAAGTCCTCCGCGATCTTCGGCTCTTCCGCGTCCTCGATCCTGCCTGCGGTTCGGGAAATTTCCTCTACGTCGCCTACCGTGAAATGAAACGCCTGGAGCGGGAAATTCTCGTCCGCCTCTCAGAAATCAGCAAAGGCGAGCCGCTCGAAACCGCCGTCTCCATCCACCAGTTCCACGGCCTCGACATCCAGCCCTTCGCCGTCGAGCTCGCCAAGGTCACCCTCATGCTCGCCAAGGAGCAGGAAGTGAAGGAAGCCGCCAAGCTCATGGAAAGCGACGGCCTGCTCGTCCTCGAAAAACCTCTCCCACTCGACAACCTCGACAAAAACATCCTCTGCGCCGACGCCCTCTTCACCGACTGGCCCAAGGCCGATGCGATTGTGGGAAATCCGCCGTATCTCGGCTCCCGCTACATCGCGCAGGAACTCGGCTACGACTATGCAAGGAAGGTGCAGGATCGTTTCCCCGGCGTCGCAAAAATGGCGGACTTCTGCACGCATTGGTTTCGGTTAGCTCACGATGCGCTGCCGGAAAACGGACGGGCCGGACTTGTTGGAACTAACACGATTCGTCAGAACGAAGGTCGCGAAGCCAGCCTCGATTACGTCACGCAAAACGGCGGAACCATTACCAATGCCGTCTCTACCCAAGTCTGGTCAGGCGATGCCGCCGTACATGTTTCCATCGTCAACTGGATCAAAGGTGACGATGCCGACTCGAAAACACTCACCACTCAGGTTGGTGACCGTGTGAGCGACCCATGGAAAATCGAAAAAGTAGATGAGATCCGCCCCAACCTCGCAACGTCCACGGATCTCAGCGTTGCCGCGAAGTTGGAGGCAAACAAACTGTCGCGTATGGTGTTCGTCGGGCAGTATCCCTTCCACGAAGGGTTTCTTCTTTCAAACGATGTTGCCACACAATGGCTTGCCGAAGATCCTTCGCTTTCCGGTTGTCTTCGTCCCTACATGATCGGACGCGATCTGGTAGAACACGGCAAGCCCACTCGCTGGATAATTGACTTCGGGCAGAACGACATTTTTCACGCGATGGCTTTTCCTCGCGCCTTTGAACGGGTGAAGACAATCGTGATGCCTGATGTTTTAGCACACGCTGAAGAGGAAAAAGAAAAGACAGGCAAATCAACAACCCGCTGGACTCGCGTCGCCGAAAGGTGGTGGCAATTTCGCGACTATCAGCCAGGAACTATTCGCGCTGTCCGTTCGGTGCCGCGTTACATTGCATGCTCCCGCGTCACCAAGCGGCCCATCTTCGAGTTTGTTGATAACGGCATCAATCCAGACAATACCATCGTCGTCTTCCCAATGGCTGATGACTACTCATTTGGTTTGATTCAAAGCGCCATTCACTTCACATGGTTCAAAGCCAGATGCTCCACGCTAGGCGGCACTTTTCGCTACACCAGCGACACAGTCTTCGACAGTTTCCCCTGGCCGCAATCCCCAACCCGCAAACAGATCGAAGCCGTGGCGAAAGAAGCCGTCGCCCTCCGCCAACTCCGCTGCGAAGTAATGGCGAAGATGAAATGGTCCCTGCGGGATCTCTACCGCACCCTCGAAGAACCCGGCAGCAACCCCTTGCGCGACGCCCAAGCCAAACTCAATACCGCCGTCCACGCCGCCTACGCCATGCCCAAGGACGCCGACCTCCTCGCCTTCCTGCTAGACCTCAACCAAACCTGCGCCGCGAAGGAAGCCGCCGGAGAATCCATCACCCCGCCGGGCCTGCCGTTGCCGGATGAGGAACATGCGGAGTTCATTACGGCAGATTGTATTAGAGTTTAAGAAATTGCCCCTCTTTCCAATTTTTTCTACATAAGCCAGAACTACAAAAGATGAACATCGAAAATCTACCAAGTCGCAATGATCTGGAATCAGCCATCGAAATGATCCACTCTCTGGGCTGGAAGACCACTCCAGTTGGCAATTTCGTGGAAGTCCGCCCATCCACGCAGTCGCTTGCTGTTTTGGTGAGTGCGTTATCGTATCTATTCTGCGGCATTTGGCTCAGGCCAGTTTACACGAAGTTGACGATAGAATCGTTCATCGACTTGGACACAATTTCCTCGGTTTTACTGCTGACTTCATTTGACGAAGTTGGATCCGTTTCGGTGATGAAAATGGATAGGGAGGCAAAATCGATGACAATCACCTACCGGTTGCTGATTCCATCAGAACCCAGTGAAAGAGCTTATCTGGCAGAAGGAATCTTGGCCGCTTCTCTATCCGGTGCTGCGCTTCAAGCTAACATCAAGCGCATTCATGAACATGCCACAAAGGGAGCAGAATGACCGGGACTTTCCGCTGCCGGTGGAGGAGCATGGGGAATTCGTGACGGAGGATTGTATCCGATAAGAAATACCTCCTCGGAGTCAAGCCGTTCATAAAAGCAGCTTCTCATAATCCTGAATCTGCTGAAAATTCCCCTTCACAATAAATGTTGTTCGGGCAGGAATCAGTAGATAGCGCTCGTCGCTGGCCATGACCTTTTTAGTAAAGGAATGTCCTATTTTACCCGATGACAGACCACTAATGCTAGGCAACCAAGCTAGCGATTTTGCCCAAGGTTCATCCTCCTGATCTTCTGAAAAGTTTGTTATCCTGACGTCATTTGAGGAGAACATCCATTCCGATCTTTCGACGATTTTTTTGAAAAGTTTCATCAACTCATGTCGAGGCGGAGCTGGCATCATGTGAATGTCAAGCAATCTGGTTACATTACACTCTGAATCGAGTTCAAGGGTGACCACGAAAGGCTCTTTAAACATAATTCTCACTGATTCATTTCCATTGGGATGGCACGCCCAAAAATACACTGGCAATTTGATGAAATCGGAAAGAACACTAATACAGGTATGTAACCACAAACCTACCTGAGGAGGCTTCGCATGGTCCAGTAGGAAATGCATCTGTTCCAAAGTTAGTTCCTTGTCGACGTGAGCTGAGATCTTGTCACGGATTGTTGATAGCGTGCCTCCCTTTTCGATTGTCGATATGTGAATCAATTGAGATCGTATTTTTGGTATAATTTGTCGCGCATTTTCCGGCAACATTCTCACAGACTCAGGGTTATTCTCGAGATCATTGGCCAAGTCTCGAGCCCCTTCGACCAGCGAGTGCAGTGGGGTGTGGAGGATCTTTAGCTTTCTCCGAAGTTTGTCTTTGCTCTTTGCGCGTCCTGCATCGAGCAACAGAAAATCAAGATCTCGTAAGCTCTCGATGCATCGAAACAGCTTTTTTGCTGGAGTGTTTGCAGGCTGCCATGCATGCGGATCGTATTCTTTAGCTACGTCAGCAATTTTGCGAATTGCGTCCGCGTAGATAGGTTTTTCTCCTATCCTTGCCATAACAGGCTCGTCTGTGGAATGAATTTCGGCCATAGTCGCTAACGTTAATGTTCTAGAAAGTGTCACCGGCTCCCGCGCGTCATCCCCGGCGGAAGGCCAGCGTCCTTACCGCTGCGTTTCGGCTCGGCGATGGATGGACCGGGACCGGGGGTGAAGAACTTGAGTTGGAAGGATTCGGCGGCGGTCCATGCGCCGTTTTTCCACTCGAAGTAGATACCGGGGGGAAATGTCACGTTGCCGATGGGAGACCACTGGCCCCATGCGTTTGTCTTGGTGTCCCATGTCCGGTGAGCGTCGCAGCCGAAACCCACGAGGTAACGTTTGGAAATGCCGTTGAGCCTGTCTGCCTCGGTGACGGCCTGAGCGACGATTTGACTCACGACGAGTTTCTTCCACTCGGCAGGACGCCGCGCGACGTTGCCTGAGTAGTATGCTGATGCAGTGCCATCTGGTCGGAAGGTGACGTGTTTCACGAGAAGATCCGCAGTGGCCTTGAGGATTTCGGTTTTCTCGGCCTCGGGCACGGGAGTGACCCCGGCGATCACTTGGCGCATTCCTTGTTCCAGCAGATTCCCTACGTTGCTTTGTGCGGATGCGGTGGCGGTGAGGGTCAACAGCAGGGCGAGCAATCTCATGAATGGAGAGAACCCGAATTGGGAAGTTGTTACAAGCCGCTAGATCAACGAGTGGGACGATTGCAACGGGAGCTGACGCGAATTCGGCAGAGCGGATGGAAGGCACACTGAAGTGCTGGACAACATTCCACAAGCCCCATCAGGGCGACACGCGATAGCCGGGAATCCATTCGATAGAACCATTGAGCGCTGAAAGTGAGACATATCTTCCGATTGTCGGCCAGCCGTTTGTCCCGCCCCTTCAGGGCTCCATATCATGTTTGCATAAAGCCCCGGGCGATGCCCGGGGCTATCGTCGGTCGCCCCGTTGGGGCTGAGGAGTGGCGGTGGGCGCGGAAGAAAATCGCCGGACCACAGGGAGTCCGCCCGTGCGGCGCTAACGGCTGACCATCGGGCGGCTCCCCCGTCAACCAAGCTGTGACCAAGCCTTAGCAATTTACCGGGCCAAATCAACGGAGTTCTTGCGAAATTCCACGAGCAATGCATCTTGAAAACCGAAGCCGCTCCCATCGCCCGGTGCGTCCAGTGTAGCCGGGCGATGCGAAGCCCCGCTGGAATCAAGAATTTCCACGATGCGCATCGGTTTCACCTCTCTGGTCCTTACCTACCCTATCAAAGCCCATGGACGACGAATCTGAAGAACAAAGCGAGAAACCACTTGGACATGGTGATCACTGGGAAGCACTCGGCCTTGAGGGCGAGGCAATGATCGAATATCTGGAAGAGCTGACAAAGGAAGCGGATTGCCCTGTTTTCTTTCCCGCACCATGGCCCGGTGCGGAGTATGGCAAAGTGGTCCAGATGAGTGCGCCGCGTTCGTCGTTGTGCTTTGTGGTGTTATCTGGAGTCGATGAGCAGCGTAAGCAGTTAGCACTATTATCCGCGTTTCCGACGCTGACTAAAACCGAGGAATGGATGCTCAAGGTGAATAAAGTGTCCGCCGCGTATGGTCATTACGAAGGCGTAGTATGTGCCACAGCCCCCTCCGGCCACACACTTAGGTTTTTTGCTCCCTATTTCGGAAGCGAAGCAGGCAATTGGAGAAAAATGGGGCTGGCCCGCGTTGCTCTGGCAGGACTGGCTCTGAAGCTCGAAATATTCCCCGCCGAGCCCATGAAGATCAGCGACGGCCCATTGGTTGAAGATGCGAAATCCGAACTGCGGGCTGAGGGGAAGAATGAAGAAGCCGATGATCCCAATTTTCATATCACGGTGGAGATTGACAGAATGCGAACCCTCTATTCACTGAATCACGATCACCATCAAATCATCGGCCGGGTGATGGCCGTCACTGCTATCAAGCCATTGCCCCGATTCCACGGATGGCGGCTGGAAATTGAATGCATGCCTGACGATGCTGCCAGCGGCTGCCGACTGCCGGTTTATGTCTTTCCGCCAGCTCTCGGTAACGAACCACCTCCCCGGAAAGGGGATCTGGTGACCGGCGTGGTCTGGCTACAAGGGTCCATGATCTCCGGAGATGCGGAGAAAGACGCTGCGATCTGGAAAGAGGCGGTAAGCTATGGATAATCACGAAGAACTAGGCAGCGACCTCCCGCCGCAACACGCGTTCACTTCGGTCGCACCGAGCAGTTTGCTTGGGAGAAGGAAACCTTGAGACATGCGTGGGGATTCGCTTCCAGCAGATCGACAAGGTCCTGATCGGTCATCGCGGCGGTGTCGTGAACGGAGTTCGAGCAGTCTGCGCAATGACGGGTGCCGGGGATCTCGGTGGAGTAGAGTGAATCCCACGTCTTCTGCCGGGGGCAGTGGAGCTTTTTGAGAAAGCGGCCAGTGTCGGTGAAGAGATTGTCGGTGCGGGGATCGATTTGCATGGCGAGTAGCGATGGCTATCCAATGTAGTGGGGCGCGTCCTTTTCTGGATCGAAGTGGATGGTGAAGTCCTTGCCGGTCCAGGTGGCTTCGGCGTGTTTCAACCGTGGCTGATAGCCTTGATTTCCCCAAACGGCGACAATGTCCTCGATGACGTCTTCTAGCCAGATGCGATCGCCGACTTCCAGATCCGCCGGAACGAGGTAAGCGGCAAAGGGAGAGGGGAAGTGGTAGGGATAGTAAGTGTGGAATGGGATGATTATTTCGTAGTCGGTGTCTGGATAGTTCCGGAAATCTCCAGAGAGCTGAATTTCCCTGGTCTGTTTGTGCTGGAATACGGCGACCATGTAATGAATTTGCGCGCCGGGGGTGACGGGTTTCACCAAGGGCCGGTATCCTTCGCGGGCCGCATTGTTGATCGCTTTTTCCGTGCGGGCGGTGTGGATGATCCGCAGTTGATTTGGGTTGTTAGGTGGTTGGTCGGACATGACAGGGAGTTTGTATATCGACCGCTCCCTCGTGATTCCCGGTGGCAGGCCGCGGGACTCTGGAACCGATCTCGGAGCAAGTTGCTGCGGAATGGTGGCCGCACCGGGGAGTGAGATAGGATCGCGAGGGCGTCTCGTCAACTGGGCGCGTACGTTAAGAGTCTTACGGTCGGACGTTGGGGAAGTTGATCGTTGAGAGTAAGATAGAATATTTTTTAACCGCAGATGGACGCAGATGGACGCAGATAAGAAAAGAACAGTTGATGTTTAGTTCGCTGACCGTTGGTGAGTAAAACAGACTTAAAATTTCTTATCCCTTCTTTCATCTGCGTGAATCTGCGTCTATCTGCGGTTGAAAATCTCTTCCTCTTCCAACTCACCGATCCATCAGCGCGAATTTGAGTTCTGCTTCTGAGACCACCTCGCCGTTGACGAGGCAGCGGCAGCGGGTTTGGCCGATGGAGCCACGCATTCTGAGGATTTCCGTCTCGATGAATAGCGTGTCGCCGGGGAAAACGGGACGCCGCCATTTCACGCTGTCGGCGCTCATGAAGTAGCCGATTTTTCCTGAGTTCTCGGGCTTGCGGAGCATCAGCACGGAGGAAACCTGGGCCATTGCCTCAAGCTGCAAAACCCCCGGCATGATCGGGTGGCCCGGGAAGTGACCGGCGAAGTATGGCTCGTTGATGGTGATGTTTTTCATGCCCGTGCATTTGCTGTCGCCCAGGCAATCGACGATGCGGTCCACCATCAGGAACGGGTAGCGGTGGGGCAGGATTTTCAGGACCTCGTTGATGTCTAACACGCTCTCGCCATCCGGGATTGAGACGGCGGCGGGCACCATCATACGCATCCGTGCGTAATGAGATTTTAAAGTGGCGGCCATCTTGGTGTTAGGGCCGTGGCCGGGTTTCACCGCGATGACGTGGCCGAGGATGCGGATGCCGGAAAGCATCAGATCGCCGATTAGATCGAGCGCCTTGTGACGGGCGAATTCATTGCTGAAACGCATCGCCTCCTTCGACATGATTTCATTGCCACGGATGACTACGGCGCTTTCCAACGAACCACCCTTGATGAGGCCCTTATCTAACAGCGGCTTCACATCCTCGTAATACACGAACGTCCGCGCGGCGCTAATTTCCTTCTCATAAGTCTCCGGCGTCACCTCGCTGGAGAAATACTGGGTGAAGCGTCCGTCCGGTCCGACGTTGGTCACGGAAACCTTGAAAGTCTTGCAGGGGACGATGGTGATGATCGTGCCGTCGCCCATTTCCTGGTGGATTGGCTCGCGGATTTCCCACACCCGGCGCGGTGATTTTTGCGCCAGCGTGCCGACCTTTTTGATCATTTCCACAAACGGGCGGGACGAGCCGTCGCCGATCGGTGGTTCGTTGGCGTCCATCTCGATCAGCGCGTTATCCACGCCCATCCCGGTGAGGGCGGAAATGATGTGCTCGACCGTGTGGACCTTGACCGAGCCTTCCGCGAGAGTGGTGGCGCGCTCGACCGTCTGCACCTTATCCACATCCGCATTGATGAATGGCTGGTCTGGCAGGTCGATGCGGCGAAACTTGAAACCATGGTCTTCCGGCGCGGGCTTGAGCGTGAGTGTGACCTTTTGGCCGGTGTGTAGGGACGTGCCTTCGAGAGTGGCTTGGCCAGCGAGTGTGTGTTGGACGGCGGCGGACATGGAGACGCAGAGTTCCTGTTTACCTGCCAAGTATCAAGCGGGAATGGTGGGCGAGAAAATTCATCGCGATGGGGCCATGTCGGCTGTAAAAATTCTCGCAAATGTCCATTGCCAGTCCGGTTTTACGAGGTTATTCAGCGGCCATGACCATTGTTGCCGAAGATTCCGCCGTGATTGCCAAGACCAAAGAGCTGTGCGCTCAAATCGCCAGCGACCCGTCATTTCTCAAACTCCAAGCCGATGTCGAGCGCTTCCTGGCCGACGACTCCGCGCGCCTGCAATATCAAAGCGTTCACGAGCGTGGCGAGGAACTGCACCACAAGCAGCACGCCGGAGTTGAGCTGGGGGCAACGGAAATCCGCGAGTTCGAGAGCGCCCGCGATGCCTTGTTTGAAAACGAAATCGCTCGGGATTTCCTAGCCGCCCAGCGCGAGTTGGAAACGCTGCAGAAGGAAATCGGTAAATACGTTGGCGCAACGATCGAGACGGGCCGGGTGCCTACCGCCGAGGATCTCGTGGACACGGGTGGCTGCTGCGGCGGGGGCGGCGGCGGCGGCGGTTGCTGCGGCTGAGACGAGAATTCTCTAACTATAATCGAACTGCTGTCAGGTATTTGGCGGCGGACGGATTCAGATAGAAGCGTGTTGCCGGGTGGACCTTGAGATATGAGGCACAGATCTTCGCGGAGATCGGCCCGGCTAGGGTCTTGTGGACGATTCGGGCCTTGCGAGAACCCCATACGAGCACGGTGATTTTGCGGGCATTGAGGATCGTGCCACAGCCCATCGTGAGCGCGTGGGTGGGGACGTTTTCAATCCCACCGAAGGACCGCGCCGCGTCGGTGCGGGTCATCGGATTGAGTTCGACCCAACGGGTTCTGGAATCGGCAGGAGCAAAAGGTTCGTTGAAGCCGATGTGGCCATTGCGACCGAGGCTGAGAATCTGGTGGTCGATGCCGCCAGCGGCCCGGATCTGACTTTCGTAGTCCGCACAGTGGTCGGGGATTTCCTCGGTGGCGGTTTTGCCTGATAGAAAATGGACGTTTGCGGGCGGGATATCCACTAGATCGAAAAACTTCCGTTGCATTACAGTGCGGAAACTCGCCGGGTGGCTGGCGTCGAGGCCGTAGTATTCATCGAGGTTGAAGGTGATGACATTATGGAATGACAGCCCTTCCTCGCGGTGGAGGTAGGCGAGTTCCTGATAGAGCGGGAGGGTGGATTTTCCGCTGGCGAGGCCGAGCACCGCCGAGCGTCCGATGGCGGCCCGGGCGCGAATCAGTTGGGCAATTTCCGCCGCAACCTGGGTGCAGGCGGACTCGCTATCTTCAAAAACTCGGAGCAGCTTCGTACGTGGCATTGGGGCATGTCAGGCTTCGACTTCTACGATCAGATTGATCTCGACTGCGGCGTTGAGCGGTAGCGCGGCGACACCGAGGGCGGTGCGGGAGTGTTTCCCCCGGTCGCCGAAGATTTCGACGAGCAACTCGGACGCGCCATTGATGACTTGTGGGTGGCCGAAGAAATCTGGCTCGGAGTTGACGAAGCCGGTTAGAGTGACGATCTGCTTTACCTTGTCGAGCGTGCCGATGGCATCTTGGATCACGGCTAGGCGGTTGAGAATGCACATGCGCGCACCTTCCTTAGCCTCTTCGAGCGAAACGGCGGAGGGTACCTTGCCGATGATTTTCCGGTCGCCATCGATGGGCAGTCCGCCTGATAGATAGAGTAAATTTCCGCTACGCACGCAGTTGACGTAGGCGGCGATGGGGGTGGGGACGGTGGGCAGGGTGAGGCCGAGTTCGGCGAGTTTCGCGGTGATGGACATGGATCAGGGAGTGTGGGGAAAGTCGTCAGTTAGTAGCGTGACTAGTTGTTTGCCGGAGCTGGTTAGAGAGGCTTGGTTGCCAACGCCGCTGACCAAGCCGCGGGTCAGATAATGGTGCGGAGTGGTGGAGGGCAGGATGGAGGTGATGACCGGCGCGGCGACCTCGCGGGTGCTGGGATTGAAGGCCACAGGCAGGCCAGTGGCGCTGAAGCTGATTTCCCATGACACCGCGTCCTCGAGGGGGCTGGTGGTGATCCACGGATAGCGCTTGACGAAATCCGGCGTGCCGTGGGAGGGGAAGGTGACTTTAAAATAGACGGGCGTGGCTGAGACGAATTTGCTGAACTGGAGCTCGGGGTTTGCCTGTTGCTCGACGAAGAACCGAGAGCCTGCCACGCCGGTTAGATTCATGCCATTAAAGTTGCCGTGGTAGTTGGTGGAGTTGCCGGATTTCTGGTGCCACTCGTCGTAGCGGGCGGTCAACATCATGCCGAGTTCGAGATGGCAATGAGCGCGTGCACGGTCGATCCCGGCCCCGGTGAAGCCCATTTTCCCGAGCACCGAGCCGGCGTTTACGGCATCGCCCGGCTGGCAGGTGATTTCCGCGAGGTGGGCGTAGAGCGAGTAGATGGAGGAATTTTCCCAGCGATGTTCGACCACGACGTATTTCCCATAGTTGCTGCGTCCGGCGATGGGGCTGGTATGGACGACGGTCCCGGCGGCGATGCTGGAAACGAGGTCCAGCGGATTGCCGGCTGGGTCGCGTTTCACTGGGGCGATGTCGATGCCCTCATGGAATTTCGTCATTAGGATCTCGCCGTTCACGCGGACCGGCGAGCGGACGATGCCATAGCAGCCGGCCTCCCATTCCTTGGTGGTCTGGCCCTCGAAATTCCGCTGCACATACATGTAAAACTGATCCAATTCGCCGGTCAGCAAGTGATGGTTGTCCGTCGGCAGGCGAAGATCCAGCGGCGTGGCCTCTGACACAGTGGCCAGAGCGAAAATGAGAGCGAAAAAGCGGGTCATCATGTAGGCTTATTTGATCCTTTTTTCCTTGGCTCCGAAGCGTGGAATTTCCGCATCTAGCAGAGTTACGTCCGCCAGCGTCACGCCTTTCCAGATCACCACGCAACCATCGTCGATTTGCTTGTCGATCAAGAATCCGTCCATCACCCGTCCATTGATTTGGGAAATCATGAAGCGGCCTACATTCGCGTTGGTAAGCGCAGCCAGGCGGTTGGCGACGTTGCCCTTGACCCTGAAAACCACCCCGTAGCCCTCCCCGACATCTGCGGGAAATGGTGAGAATGCGACGATATCCTTGGTCGAAATTTCCGGCAGGCGATTGAAAAATCGTTTTTGCCCATTCGCCATCTGGGTGAATGTCATCTTTGGATTGTCCGTCGCATCCGCCTCCAGGTGGAAAGTGACCGAGACCTTATTCTCCTTCTTGCCGCCTGCGAAAGCGGTGGGGGCTAAGGCCATGACGGCCAATGTCAGGAGTGCTGCAAGCTGCGATTTCATACCCGGAGTGAAGCACAACCCGTCAATCCCGGAAGCAAAATCGGGCAGATGGCCCGATCTATTCCCACCCGTTTCACCATTGCCGTTGACCCGCGCCGCCTTGCTGGTGAGTCTCCGCCCATGTTTATTGATCACATCCGCATATTCGCGAAGGCCGGGGACGGCGGCAATGGCGTCGTCTCATGGCGCCGCGAGAAATTTGTCCCGCGCGGCGGACCCGATGGCGGCGACGGCGGCGCGGGCGGCGACATCGTCCTCGTGGTCGATCCCTCGACCGACAACCTCCGCGCCTACCACTACGATCCCAAGCTCATTGCCGAGGACGGGAAAAACGGCGCGGGCGGCCGCAAGACCGGGAAAAGCGGCAAGCAAGTCATCGGCAAAGTCCCGCCCGGCACCGTCGTCTATCGCAGCAACGCCGTTACCGTCCAGGAAGCGGTCGAGTTCGAGCGCAGTGCCGAGGGCGTCGATCTCGATCCCATCGCCGATCTCACCGAAGTCGGTCAGGAATTTCTCCTCTGCAAAGGCGGCGAACCTGGCCAGGGAAATTGGAATTTCAAGACCGCCACCAATCGCACCCCCGTCGAGCACACCCTCGGCACCCCCGGCGACCAATCCGTTTTCTATCTCGAACTCCGCCGCATCGCGGATGCCGGGCTGGTCGGATTTCCCAACGCCGGGAAATCCACGCTGTTAGGAAAACTCTCCCACGCCAAGCCCAAGGTCGCGTCCTATCCGTTCACCACGCTCCAGCCCGTGGTCGGCGTCGTCGAGTTCCCCGGCTATCGCCGCTGCACCATCGCCGACATCCCCGGACTCATCGAGGGTGCCCATGAAAATCGCGGCCTCGGCCATGAATTCCTCCGTCACATTACGCGTTGCCGGATCCTGCTTTTCGTCATCGACATGGCCGGCAGCGAGGGCCGCGATCCGATTTCCGACCTAGAAATCCTCCGTCGCGAGATCAAGGAATACGACGCGGAACTCGCCCGATTTCCGTGGAAAATCATCGCCAACAAAATGGACCTCGAAAGCGCCGCCGAACATCTCGAAATTTTCCGCGACCGCTTCCCGAAGATCGACATCATCCCCATTTCCGCCGAACATGATCAAGGCCTCGACGATCTTCGCCAGCTCCTCGACAACGAAATCGGCTATCGACCGATGCAGTGAAGAAGTTGATGGTTTGTAGTTGATGGTTATTAGTTAGAAATTCCCAATCTCCGTTTAAAATTTAGTGCTTAAGATTTAGTGCTTTAACCACATGCCCTCACCTAACGAACTGGTTTTCGTCTATGGTACGCTCCGCCGGGGTGGTTCCAACCATTTCCGCATGGCCGGGGGCGAGTTCATTTCCGCTGGCACCATCACCGGGCGGATGTATCGCATCGACTGGTATCCCGGTCTGGTGTTAGATGATGTGGGTGATGAAATCCATGGCGAGGTTTACGCCGTCGGACCGCCGCAACTCGCCGCGCTCGATAGCTTCGAAGGCATCGCCACCGGCGAGCCCAAAGGCAGCGAATATCACCGCATCGAGACCACTGCCGTCCTGAAAAATAGCGAGACTCTAACGGTCTGGGTGTGGGAATGGCTCGGCATGGTTGATGAAAGCCAGCGCCTCACCGCTGGCGATTGGCTGAGGGAGGAATGAGCGACCATGCGACACCACCCTAACATGCCGCCGGTCGATTGGGTGAAACGGGTGAACCGCTCGTGGATCGTCCATAACAACCTCAACGACCAGGCCGATGCCTGGGTGGATTATCTGGTGGACCACGCCGACGCCCGCCTCGACGCCTCCTGCAAATTGGCCAAGGCGATGTGTGACCTCCGCGAGCCGTTAGATGATCCCAAGCCCTGGTTCTACGCCGGACTTTTCCACCTCGCCACCGCTGTCGAGGCCCAGCGATTTCTCGACACCTACCGCGTCACCAAGGCCACCGTGCCGACGATGGTGGATGATGAAAGCGTGCTGCTTTGGATCGCGCGCATCAGCCCGGAGACCCGCGAACTGCTGGACCGACTACGTGCCGCCCTCGTCATGGCCCGGCGGGAAATTTGGAACTGCTAGTGTCGCGTAATATTCAATGTGAAGGGTTGAGTCTTTCAGAGTGCTCCGACATGTCGGAGCTTTGGCCCTGGCCGACATGTCGGCCAGGGGAAAGCTGGGACATGTCCCAGCACTCCGATACTAACAGACATTCATGAATCTTACCGGCTTTATGCGACCTTATCTGCCAATTAAATTTTTGCGCAGCCCTAGATTGCCTCAGCTCACCCCAACACATCATCCATCGCATCGATCAACTCCTGCATGGTCGCTTCCGTCTCGTTGCCCATATTGGAAATGCGGAAGGTGGTGCCTTTGATTTTGCCGTAGCCGCCGTTGATGAGGAAATGGTGCTTGTTCTTCAGATTCTTGATGAATCCTGATAGGTCGAAGCCCTCTGGCGTCTTGAAACAAGTCAGAGCGAACGAGCGCCGACCCTCCGGCGCGAACAACTCGAAGCGGTGTCTCGCGCCCCATTCGGCGATCATTGCATTGGTCTTTGCATGGCGGGCTTGGCGCGGGCCGAAGCCTTCTTTTGCGATTTCACCCAGCATGTGTTGCAATCCGAAAATGATGGAGATTGCCGGGGTCGATGGCGTGTTGTTGACCGCCGCGTTTTTTGCGAATTCGATGAAATCAAAATAATAGCCACGGTTCGGATTGCCCTTGGCGCGGTCCATTCCCGCCTCGGAAACTGCGAAAACGGCAAGCCCAGGTGGTAGCGCCAAGGCTTTCTGGACCCCGGCCAGCATCACATCGATGCCATTCGCATCCATGTCCATTGACACGGTCGAGAGCGAGGAAACGGTGTCCACGATCAGCATCGTATCCGGGAAAGATTTCACCACTTTAGAAATTCCTGCTAGGTCGTTGAGTACGCCAGTCGAGGTTTCCGAGTGGATGAAAGTCACGGTGTCGAAACCGCCTTCCGCGAGCTTGGCGCGGACGACTTCCGGGTCGATGGCCTCGCCCCAGGCGACCTGCACCGCCTCTGCCTCGAAGCCGCATTTTTTCGCAACATCCAGCCACTTGTCGGAAAATGCGCCGCAGCAAAGGCACAAAACTTTCTTGCGAGCGAGGTTCCGCAATGAACCTTCCATCACGCCCCAGGCTGAGGAAGTTGATAGAAAAACTGGCCGCGCAGTGCCGAAAATTTCCTGCAATCCCGGTTGGGTGGAAGCATACAGCGCCTCGAAATCCGCACCGCGATGGCCGATCATATTTTGTGACATGGCCGCGAAGGTTTCCTTGGAAACATCAACAGGGCCGGGAGCAAAGAGCTTGGGAGTGGGCATGGTGGTTAGGGTAAAAGCTGATAGGTCTTAAGCAAGGCGGTGAGCTGGGCCAGTCCAGCGTCGGACATGGGGGCGAGCGGGAGCCGCAGCTCCGGCGTGCAATGGCCTTGCAGCGCGACGGCGGTCTTGATTGGCACCGGATTCACATCCAGCGACATCAGGCCACGCATCAGCGGATAGTATTGTTTTTGGATGGCCAGAGCTGCCGGGAAATTTCCTCCAAGACACGCTCTAACAAGCGCGACGATGACCTCGGGAATGAGATTGGACGCCACCGACACCAGCCCGGTCGCCCCGCAGGCAACGAAGGGCAGCGTGAGCGGATCATCGCCACAAAGGATGCCAAAATCTGCCGGCAACGCTTGCACCAACTGATTGATGCGGTCCACCGAACCACCGGCTTCCTTGATCGCAACAATCGTCGGGCAATCAGCCGCCAGCCGCGCCGCAGTCTCCGGCGCAATCTCGATGGAGGAGCGGCCCGGCACACTGTATAGCATGATCGGCAAATGCGTGGACTCCGCAATAGCCTTGAAATGACGGTAAAGTCCTTCCTGCGATGGCTTGTTGTAATACGGACAAACCTGCAACGAGCCAGTCGCTCCCACGGCTTCTGCGGCTTCGGTTAGTTCGATGGCCTCAGCGGTGGCATTCGCCCCGGTGCCAGCGACCACCTCACAGCGGCCAGCGGCAAACTCGACTGCGAGCCGGATCACCTCGATGTGCTCCTCGGTATCGAGGGTAGGGGATTCCCCGGTCGTGCCCACGGGGACAATGCCGTCGATCCCTGCGGCGATTTGACGCTCGATGAGGGCTTGATAGGCAGGAACGTCGATTTCGCCATCGCGAAACGGAGTGATGATTGCGGTATAAGTGCCGGAAAAGTGCATGGCGGGACGCGCAAGATGAACCAACTTCGCCGCAGGTCAAAGCGTATCCTGTCAGGAGTGGGAATTTTCAGAAGCATGGAAAAATGGAGCTCAATCCAGAGCCTGCGCTGGCAGGTTTAAAAAACTGATGCAAACCTGACTGGCTGGCCGTTAGGAAAATCTTCAGTCCGCTCTTCCGAATGGTTCTCGCCGGGCCACGTCCAATTTTCTCTCCCGTGCGTCATCCACCGGCCCCGTGAGTCATCCACGGCCCCCATTTCACCTAAATTTCCCCCCACACAAGCCATAAACCAATCAAAGTTTGACTCTTTAGACCGAGTGAGACATGGTTGTCTCACGATGAAAACCGCTACTGTCCGTGATCTTCGAAACTCATTTCCCGCCGTGGCGCGGTGGATCGAGGAGGGGGAATGCGTGGAAATCACCAAGTCCGGCAGACCTTTCGCGCGACTGGCTCCCATTCCACCGGAAACGAACGCGCCCGTCGAGATGCCGGATTTCCTCAAACGCATGAAGACCCATTTCCCGGCTGAAAATCCCGGCTGCAGCAGCCCGGTGGTGGATTACGATCGCGGCGACCGATGAAAGTTTACGCCGACACCGGATTCGTCGTTTCGCTCTACAAGGTGGAAACTACCAGCGCTGCTGCGGCCTCTGCGATGGCGAACCAGCAGTCACCTGTCTTGCTATCCCAGTTGGGCGAACTCGAACTTCACAATGCGTTTCAACTCGCCGTCTTCCGTGGCGAGATTGACAAGGCCTCGGCCCTCTTGAAGAAGCGACTCTTTACCGAAGATTTGGCAAACGGCATCTTCACCATCCATTCCTTGCCTAACAGTACGATCTATCAGAAAGCAATCGAACTCGCAGAACGCCACAGTTCGACCCTCGGCACTCGCAGTCTGGATTTGATGCATGTCGCTGCCGCGCTCATCTTGCAGACGAATCTTTTTCTCAGCTTCGACGAGCGGCAGCGAAAAGTAGCGGAGCTGGAGGGGCTGACAGTCGGCCCCTGAAATTTCATTAACTATCGAAATCCACGACTAAACACTTAGCTTCTAATGGAATTGAATGACATACTCCGAAAGCACGATATCGATCTCAGCAGAACTATCGTGATGCGTCACCGCCCAGACGAATCAGGCTTGCGGAAAATACTGCCTTGGATGGTTCACGAGCATCCCAGCGTCTTCAACGCCTACCAGCAAGCACATAGCGGCGCACAAGAAGAGGCGATGCGCAAGATTGCGGGGAACGGATGGATCGCATCCTTTTTCGGTTTCACGCCAGGTGAAGCAGTTTTCTGCGGATTGTATCGGATTCGCGGCTATCAAGAAATTAACTACGACAGATTCTGGAAAATTCCTGAGAACCTTATCCTGCGTGAGCATGGCCTGCCTGAATGGGTTAGAAAGGATCTACCGAAGGGCCTTTGGTTCGATCTCCAACTCGACACATCTTGTTATTCCGAATGGATTGGAAAACTAGTGATTGGCTGGCCCGGGGGTGAGCGTTCTTGGTGGCGAAGAGCGGAGAAGAACGTCTTTCCAGTGCTTCGCATTTCGGGAGAAAGCAATTTTGCCCAAGGAATGCCGGATTGGCGACAGTTGGTTCTACCATGGAAAGAGTTAGATTTAATCCCTGCGAGCTGGAAAGCGGCACTAAAAGAGTGGCGAGGTATTTATCTTATTCGCGACATGCAGGACGGACTTTGCTATGTCGGCTCCGCATATGGGCAGACTAATTTGTTAGGTCGCTGGCTCGAATACGCTAAAAACGGAGACGGTGGAAACAAGTTGTTAAAGCTACGACAACCCGATCAATTCCAGTTCAGCATTCTCGAAAGGCTGGGACCAGATCTTGATCCACAGGATGTCGTGGCAGTTGAAAATTCGTGGAAAAAACGTCTGGGAACTATCGCTCCGACTGGACTTAATGTGACCTGAACAAATTAAATTTTTTAATGTGGGTGAAATGCTCTCTGCACCAGCAGTCAAAAAGGTGATTGTGCCGAAATCACTCGATGGAGAATTGCTGCGTATTCTCCAAGATCGCAAGGACTGGAAGATCGAGGTCGAGTTTGAGAGCAAGAAGTAAAACCCCGGCGACGCTCACCGTCCCTCGTTACAGATTTCATCAAATCGTTCCACGCAATCCGCTTGCGACAAGCGGTCAGTGCTTCCGGCAGCGCGGGCAAAGCGAGTGATCTATACAGCCGCGCATGAAGATTTGTGGAAATGAGGCGGGTGCCTGCTGCATGTTTCGAGGGCATTTCAAAGCCATCAGGAACGGGAAAAAGGCGGCGGGTAGAATGCCCGCGCCACTGTGGCCCGGGCATTCTGCCCGGAGCCTTTCCACAATAGTTGATGCGCGGCAGTATATCTTGCGGGCGATGACCCAACTTCGCCACCCGCCAAAGCACTAACCCGTCAGGAGTGGAAATTTTCAGAATGTTGGAAAAATTTGTCACAACCTGCATGCTTCGCGTCAATCAAGGTTGTAAGCCATGCAACCGCTCATCGAACTGCCTCCCAAACCCCGCCTCATGACCCGCGAATCTTTCTCCGTTCTGGTCCGCGAAAACCACGGCACGCTCACCGCCTACGCCCGGATGATCACCGGCGATGCCGTGAAGGCGGGCGACATTGTGCAGGACAGTTTTGTCATCGCTTGGCAGAACATCGGGAAATTCGATGTCACCCGCGATCTTGCCTGCTGGCTGCGCGGCATCGTCCGCAACAAGTGGCGCGAAGCCTGCCGCCACGCTGGTCGGGAAATTTCCATGGACGAGGAATCGCTCGCCGCCGTCGAGGAAACCATCACCACCTGGCAAGCAGACCGCCCGGAAATTTTCGACCGACTCGCAAGCTGCCGCGAGCAACTGCCGCCATCATTCGCCGAAAGCATCAGCGCCTGTTATGACGAAAAACTCAGCACCGATGAAGCTGCCAGCCGTCTCGGCATCAATGGTGCCACTTTGCGAAAACGGCTCGAACGCGCGCGCACCGCCCTCCGCCTTTGCCTCCAACAAAAAACTTCACTCAACTCATAAACCAATGAAACCGACCCAAGAACAACTTGAGGACCGCCTCATGGACGCCCTCCTCCACGCCCAAGACCGCAGCGGCGAGGAGCAATCTCTTCAGGCAATCGAAGCCGCCCTCGATTCCCGCCCCGCCCCGATCACCCTGCCTGTCCGCTCGCCATGGCCAAGGCGATTGAGCACCATCGCCGCAACCATGGTGCTTGGTGGATTGCTGGCAGTCGGCGTAGGTGCCATCCAGAAATCCCGGAAAATCGCCAACCCAAAGATCCTCGCTGAAAATACCAAATCTCGGAAAATGCAACTTGCCGACCTCGATCAAGCCATTCGCGATCAGGAGGATAAAGTGGAGGAGCGTCGTCAAGTCCTCGCTTCTATCGTCAGGACCAAAGGCATTATTTATAAAGGCCAGGATTCCTTTTATGGCAAAACTGATGCCGCAGAAAATCAAATCGCAGACACTCGAGAAGAAACCATAATGCGCGGCCTCGATGCGCAGGACTTTGTGGATGCAAAGCGAGATTTTGAAACTGACCAAGCGCAATTGATACAACTTGAAATCAAGCAAATAGGATTAAAAAACGGACTGCAGGTCGAGTCAGCCGGACAATCCTTGGCTGCCAATGGCGATCACGCGGTACAGGGGACTGGCGCACCCATGATGACGCTACCTGTTTCCCCCAATCCCTCGGAAAGCACCGCCCCTGAAATCGCGAGCAAGGCACCTGCTAGCCCCACCGGAACCGAACTTGCCATGGATGAAACGAAGATCAGCGCTGCGCCTGAAGCCGAGAGATTGATCAGACCGAGAATCGTCCCCACTCCGCAGGAGGAGGTCGCCAGTAAGACAGTCGGCAATCTCCCAGCTGATGGATCGGTAAACGGCCTCGCCAGCACGGACGCATCAGTTGCTCCCGCGGCTGCCCCAACCAAAATGTTCGGTTTGGTCGCCGGTCGTGATAAGGGATCAGCTAGTGGTATGGGAATCGGTGGTGCTTCAACGCTGAATCGCGATGGAAGAGAAAATTATCTATGGGATTCGGACTCTCGTAATCCTAACTCTAACATCGCGGAAAAGTCTAACACAGCTCGCTACGGCGCACTCGTCGATCCCACCTGGAAGAGTTCTAACGATTACCCGCTCTCCACTTTTTCCATTGATGTGGATAATGCGTCTTACAGCAACATCCGCCGCTTCATCCGCGATGGACAAGCGATCCCGCCCGACGCAGTCCGCATCGAGGAGTGCATCAACGCCTTTGATTACAACTATGCAAAGCCCACCGATGACAAAGCGTTCGCCGTACACACAACCCTGGCCACTTGCCCATGGAACGAGCAGCACTTGCTCATGAAAGTCGGCATCAAAGGCCGGGAAATTCCTGCCGAGCAACGTCCGGTTTCTAATTTGGTTTTTCTCATCGACGTTTCCGGTTCCATGCAGCCCGCCGAACGGCTGCCGCTCATCAAGGAGTCCTTGAAACTTATGCTCCATCAACTCGACGAGCGGGACAGTGTGGCCTTCGTCGTCTATGCGGGTCGCGAAGGGGTGGTCCTGCCACCCACGAAAATGACTGAATCCGGCCGGGTCCAAGCGCTTGCAGCCCTCGGGAAACTCGAATCGGGCGGCTCCACCAATGGCGGCGCGGGGATCAAACGCGCTTATCAGATCGCTCAAGACCAGTTCATCAAGGGCGGTGTCAATCGCGTCATCCTCGCCACCGATGGCGACTTCAATGTCGGCATCACGGATCAAAAACTACTCGTCGAGTTGGTGAAAGAACGCGCTGCGAAAAACATCTACCTCACCCTCCTCGGCGTCGGTACCGACAATCTCAACGACTCGCTGTTAGCCTCTATCAGCAAAGACGGCAACGGCAATTACTTCTACCTCGATAGCATCCGTGAGGGCCGTAAAATCCTGCTCCAACGGCTTGCCGGGACACTCATCACCATCGCCAAGGACGTGAAAATCCAGATCGAGTTTAATCCACAAAAGGTCGGCTCCTATCGGCTCATTGGCTATGCAAACCGCCAGCTTCGTAACGAGGATTTCAACAACGATAAGGTCGATGCCGGCGAGATCGGCGCGGGCCACACCGTCACCGCATTTTATGAAATATCCCCGACAGACGCGCCCCAGCCAAATGGCGGTGGCATCGATCCGCTCAAGTATCAGCAGCCGGCGGAAGCCCCCAAGCCTGCCGTTGCATCAAAGGCACCCAGCGATGAATGGCTCACGCTAAAACTCCGCCACAAAAGCCCCGAAGGCGACATCAGCTCGTTGCAGGAAAGCGTCGTCAAAGGCCCCGCCATCCGTTGGCAGGAAAGTGATGGAGATTTCTCCTTCGCCTCCGCCGTCGCCCTCTTCGGCATGAAATTGCGCGGCATAGACGAAGCGAAGGCGATCAACTGGCAGCAAATCCGCGAACTCGCCACCCCCGGCCTGAAAGACGACCGCAACGAAAACCGCGCGGAGTTTGTCGGGTTGATAAATGCCCTAGACAAACGGCGGGACTGATACCGGCACCCAAAATATAAGCGATATTCTTCACGCCGCCACCGCAGTGCATCTCGGGGCGAAACGGTTCCTGACATTTGATATCCGCCAGCGGGCGTTCGCCATGCACGCGGGACTGGAAGTGCCTGAATAAGCCGTTCAGCAGCGGATTTGGCGCTCAGTCTGCGACTGGAGGTTTTTAGGTATTTCCCCATTCCGTGGGATTCCCTTTGCTATTTCCGGGGGATTTTGTCATTTCGCCCGCAGGAAGTATTTAACTTTTCCGTATCATCGAAGCTGCCGAAAGGCTACGATTCCCGCGCATGCCCAGCGAAAAACTCCAAATCATCCGCACGACGTGGAAGCGTCTGCGCGGGGTTTTGCGGATGTTCGTGAAATCGGAGCAAGGGCCGAAGGGGTTGACGTTCGCTGCGACGCTGGTGGTCTTAATGATCGGAATCAACGGTCTGAACGTGATCAACAGCTATGTGGGGCGGGATTTTATGTCGGCCATTGAGCACCGGAACATGCCGATTTTCAGGCAGCAGGCGTTTTTTTACGTTTGCGTGTTCATTGGCTCGTCGGTGGTGACTGTGCTCTATCGATTCACAGAGGAGCGCCTTGGAATCCTGTGGCGCGAGCAACTGACGCGGAAACTCACCGAAGCCTATCTGAACGACCGCACCTATTATCGCCTGGATTCCGCGACCGGGGTGGCGAATCCAGACCAACGGATTTCCGATGATGTGAGGGCGTTCACGACCACGACGCTCTCATTCACCCTGCTGATCGTAAACGGCACGCTCACCGCGATTTCGTTTTCAGGCGTGTTGTGGAGCATCAGTCCTTTTCTGTTTTGCGTGGCGGTGGCTTATGCGGTCTGTGGCTCGGTCATGACCATTTTTCTCGGCAGGCCGCTGATTCGGTTGAATTACCACCAACTCGACATGGAGGCGAATTTCCGCTCCGATCTAATTCATGTTAGAGAAAACTCCGAGTCGATCGCCCTAGCTCACCGTGAGGGGCGTTTCAAGGCCCGCCTGAACAAACGGCTTGATGCTCTAACTGCTAATTTCCGAAGCTTGATCCGCATTAACCGCAATCTTGGATTTTTCACGAATGGCTATAACTATTTCATCCAGATCATCCCCGCGCTCATCATCGCGCCGATGTTCATCTGGGGGGAGAAAGAGTTCGGTGTCGTCACGCAATCCACGATGGCTTTCGCGACCTTGCTCGGAGCCTTTTCGCTGATTGTCACGCAGTTCCAATCCATCTCGGCGTTCACGGCGGTCACCGCCCGCCTGCACACGCTGCAGGATGCGATTGAGAATGCCCAACGCACGACGCCGTGTAAGATCGCGGTCGAGGAGTCCTTGGATCGGGTCGCCTATCAGAACGTAAGCTTGCACTCGGCGGATGGGGACCGCCTGCTGGTGGCGGATCTGAATCTTGAAATCCTACGTGGCTCGCGCTGGCTGGTGATTGGCAAGGAGGACGCGCCGAAAGTGGCGCTTTTCCGCGCAACGGCAGGCATTTGGGGCTGTGGTGGCGGGCAGATCATCCGCCCGGGGTTGGATGATATTCTGTTCCTGCCGGAGCGGCCGTATCTCCCGCCCGGCACTTTGCGCGAGGTTCTATTGCGCACCGGCGCAGAGTCCGGGATGCCGGATGCCGTCATCATGGGCGTGCTCGTCCAACTCGGGTTAGAAGAAATTGTGAGCCGCGCGAAGGGCCTCGATATTGAACAGGATTGGGACGATCTGCTGTCCATCGGTGAGCAACACCTGTTATCAGTCTCCCGTATTTTTCTAGCGAAGCCGGCGTTCGTGTTTCTGGACCGTCCAGGCAGTGCCTTACCGAAAAACCAAATTTCCAGCATTCTCGACATGCTCACGGAGCAGGGGATCGGCGTGGTTATTCTCGCTAAAAATGGCGAGTCGCGTCTGCGTTATGACGCCGTTTTGGAACTGAAAGCCGAGGGCGTATGGGAAGTTCGCCACGAGGCAGCGATGGATGCCAAGAGTGAGTTGAACGATCTAAGTTGTTAGTCTGGGTTCGTTTCGTCCAGCGGGGCCTTGGGCAGCTTGTCCACGGCTTCGAGGAGATTGACAATTTCCACTCCACGAACCGCCGAGGCATCGTGGTGAAAGCGCAGGACTGGCGTGGATTTGAGAACCACGCGCTTCATGATCTTGGACTGGATGTTGCCGTGGTCCTTGTTCAATTTATCGATCACCGAGCCAGACTCACCGCCTAACACGCCGATCCAGACCTTGCCTTCTTTCAAATCCTGAGTGACCTCCACCTCACTCACCGTCACCAACCGGTTATGCCATTCATAGTCTTTTTGAATGACATTGCCGATCTCACGGCGGAGAAGTTCGTTCACTCGATCAAGGCGGCGGGACATTGCTTTTTAAATTCTAAATCTTAAATTTGAAATTCTAAACGAAGAGTCTGAGCACCGGGGCGGATGGCATTTTATCTTAACTCTTTGTTGCGGATTTAGAATTTAAGATTTAATGCTTCCGTAATGTGATCAGAGCGTTTGCGCGTATTTCTCGAGTTTATAGCACTCGATGATGTCGCCTTCTTGATATTCATTGAATTCGCCTAGACGGATTCCGCATTCGAAGTTGGTGCGGACTTCCTCGACCTCGTCCTTGAAGCGTCGAAGGGTGGACATGCGGCCGTCGAACACTGGAATGCCGCCGCGAATGACGCGGGCATGGGCCTTGCGATGGACGCGGCCATCGGTGACGAACGAACCGGCGACACGGCCGCGGTTGAGCTTGAAGATTTCGCGGACCTCAGCGTGGCCGATGATGCTCTCGCGGGTGAGCGGCTCCAGCAGGCCGAGCATCGCCTCGCGGACTTGGTCGATGAGTTCGTAAACGACCGAGTAGAGTTTCACCTCGACCCCGGCGGCCTTGGCGGATTTCACGGCCTTGGCCTCAACCTTGACGTTGAAGCCGAGGATGATCGCCTCGGTGGAAGTGGCGTAGGAAATGTCCGACTCCGTGATGGGTCCGGCGGCGGCGGTGATGAAGGAGGACTCGACTTTATCCGACTCGATGGCGAGCACGGCTTTCTTGATCGCCTCCACGGAGCCTTGCACATCGCACTTGAGGATCAGCTTGAGCTGGGCCTTGCCACCACCATCGCGGACCATCGAATAGAGATCCTCCATGCGGTTACGGTGCTGGGGCTTGAGGCGGGTGAGGCGCTGGGCTTCTTGGCGTTCGCCGGCGAGGGATTTCGCCTCGCGTTCGGTTTTCATCTCGGTGAGGTGATCACCCACGTTCGGAAGTTCCTCGAAGCCGATGACCTCGACCGGCATTCCGGGATGCGCGGATTTGATGGCCACACCGCGATCGTTGATGAGCGAGCGGACTTTGCCGGCGAAGGGGCCGCAGATGAAGGGAGTGCCGACCTTGAGTGTGCCGGACTCGATGATGACCGTGGCGGTGGTGCCACGACCAGGAACCACGCGGGCCTCGATGACGGCGGCGCGGGCGGTGGCCTTCGGGTTGGCCTTTAGTTCTAACACCTCGGCTTGGAGGGCCATAAGATCTAACAGAGAACCCATCCCAATGCCGGTGAGGGCGGAAACTTCGGCGAACTCGGTATCGCCGCCGAAGTCGGTGGTTTGCAGGCCGTTTTCCGCGAGTTGGGATTTCACCCGAGCCACATTGGCGGATGGCAGGTCGCACTTATTGATGGCGACGATGATGGTTTTCTTCGCTTTCTTCGCGTGTTTGATCGCTTCGAGTGTCTGCGGCATGATGCCGTCATTGGCGGCGACGACGAGAACCACGATGTCCGTGATGTCAGCACCGCGGGCGCGCATGTCGGAGAAAATGGCATGGCCGGGTGTGTCAAGGAAGGTGATTTCCTGGTCGTTGTGGATGACCTGATAGGCACCAATATGTTGGGTGATGCCACCCGCCTCGCCAGCGGTGATCTTGGTTTTGCGGAGGAAATCCAGCAGCGAGGTTTTGCCGTGATCGACGTGGCCCATGATCGTGATCACGGGGGGGCGCGGCTTGAGCTTCGCGGGATCTTCCTTCTCGGCCTTGACGACGGCGAGCTCCTCTTCCTTGTACATCGCGACGACTTCGAGCTCGTAGCCGAAATCGCTCGCGACGACTTGCGCGGCCTCCGCGTCGAGGCGCTGGTTGATCGTGGCGAAGATGCCGAGGCCCATCAGCTTCTTGATGACGTCGTTCGTCTTGAGCTCCATCTTCTCCGAGAGCTCGCGAACGGTGATCATCGACGAGACTTTGATCTTCTTGAGCGCGGGCCTCTGGCCGTTCTCAAGAGGCTTCGCCGCAGGCGAAGCGGGGCGGCTCGACTGCCCGCCGCGGTTGCCGCCGCCCTGTCCGGGGCGATGGCCGTGGCCGGGACGCTGGCCGGGCATGGGCGGACGAGGCGCGCCGGGACGCGGCGCGAACTGCGGGCGCGTCGTGATGGCGCCGGGGCGCAGGATGACGGGCTTCT
>JAYVNM010000092.1:0-5126 GCA_043758445.1 Akkermansiaceae bacterium
GAATGATTATGTGAACTGCGGCAGGGTCATGTCTGGGATTCCAGCAACTTGCGCGTCAAATGCAAGCACAATTCCCCGAAATAACAAAGTAGAGTTAAACGTGAGGCGAAGGACGACAAGCAGTCCGCCATGATCGCTGTTGCGGAAGCTGCCCCACCCTCCCAAGAAGCCTTGCTGAAGCTGGCTGGCCAACTAGCTAAATGCGGACATCCAACCGCCATTCCGCAGGATGGCAAGGCATGGTGGTATCAGGAAACGCTCGGCACCCGCATTCCCTACGCCATCACCGGCGATGCCGTCACCTACTACTCGGGAGTCGTGACAGCTCTCGCCGGGAAAGCTTTCAAAAGCTACGCCAAGCCATCCAGCCGTCTTGACTACCACGCTAGCGTCGAGTTCCACAAGGAGTTCAAGCTCGATGGCAAAACCTTCAAGGACGTCAACGTGGTCACGATGGAACTCACCTTCAGTTCGAATTTTACGGCCGAGGCAACCTCTGGATTGAGCTTCAAGAAACAACGGCTCGTGGTGCTAGATGGAGGGAATCAAGTGCTGCTTCTATCCGGTGACGGCCCGACCGAGGCCGCCATCATGAGGCTCTGAAGTAAGGACCTAGCAGCAAGTTGGTGGTCCGCTCATGGGATCGCTGACGATGGTCGTCGGGTGAAATTCTTGCCTCGCCCACCGTCAAGCCGATGGATTCCAAGTCCATGATTCCACGATCAACTCACACTACCACCCGATCACGGCACCGCGTTGAAATGAGCACACATTCCACTCGTGCGCCGGGATAGGCCCGCTGCATGACCTCCCGGTAAGCGTTCATCTGCCCGGAATACCTCAGGACGAGTTCGTTGATGTCATCCAGCGCGTCCGTTTTGAAGTCGATCACTTCCACCAAAGTCACGGCCCCGACAGCATCACGATGAAGATGCAGCCGGTCGATCACCCCGCTCAACCATTTGCCATCGAGCATGGCATCCACCGCTTGTTCGCGGAAAAGTTCCGTAGCGCGGCCCTTGCGCTCGAAAAGTTTCCTCAGCTCGGGCATCACTATCAGCTCGGCGACTAACTTCCCCGCGTCACTGGTGGGTAAAACCGGAATCTCCTCATCCGCCCAGCCGACGTTCTCGAAGGCCTCATGCACCTCGGTGCCAAACCTCATGCCGCTGGCGGAATGCCGCACGGTGGCCTCGGTTTTTTGCTTTGCGCCGCTCGGTGTCGAGCGTTCGCGCCGGGCCACCCCGGCAGTCAGCGGCGGGATTTCCTCCCTAGTTTTCGTGCGACTGATTGTTGGCAGAGTTGCCTCCCAGTCGGGCGCTCCGGCTTGATAGACGACGCCGCTTTTTCCTTCCGCTCCCACCGCCCTAGCCAGCCAATTCGCGAGCGAGGCCTTGTCAAGCTCCTGGGTTTTGGCGGGTGGTTCGAGGAAAACATAAAGTCCGCGCTTGGCTCTTGTTAGGGCGACGTATAACAGGCAGAACGCCTCGTAACGCTGGCTTGCCGCCCATACCGTCTCAGCCTCGCGCATTTCCGGGATCAAGTCCCGCACCCATTTCGGCGGGGTTTGAGTGATCCAGTTCCCACCCTGCGCCACATCGTAATATTGCGCCGATGGGATGCTGTCGTTCGGTACATCCGGCAGCACCACCACATCGAAGCCAAGACCCTTCGCCTTGTGAATGGTCATCACCTGCACGGCGGCGATGCCCGGGCTTTGGGTAATTTCCAAACTCTCGATCCAGTCTGCCGCCTGCTGGGGAGTCGCTCCACTGCGCGCGTCCAAGTCAGCAAGCGCGGTCATGATGTCACCCGCCCGACGACGACCGAAATCCGACCAAGTCGTCATCAGGGGGCCGATGACTGTCTCGATCATAGCGGCGAACCCAGACTCTGACACGACGCCTAACAAACCCTCCCATGCCGTTTGCCAATGCCCGCCGTAGCGCGTCTCCAGGACGGCGGCCAGCGGCGACATGGCCACCACTTTCTGTGCAAACGAATCCGATGGATTGGCCAACCATTTGAGCAAATTTCCCAGCACGATGCCCACCGGACTGTCCTTCGCAGGTTCACGCCGCCCTTCCTCGATCACGTCGAAGCCCTTGGCCCGCAGCTCATCCGCCACTCTTCTCACCATGGTGTTGCTCCTCACCAAGACGCCGCAGGTCAACGGGCGTTCACCGATGCCGAGCTCGGCCAACAACTTTCCTAACCGTTCCAATCGCTCTTCCAATTTACCCTCCACCACTTCCACCCGCGCCTCGCCACGTTTAGTTGGGGCTGTCAGTGAGTGGGCAGAAAAATGTGGCTCAAACTCCCATTTTCCCGCCGCAGCCCCAAACAGCTCGGCCATCGTCGTGGCATCCCCGCAGACTCGGTTGACTAACTCCAGCACCTCCGGGCACGAGCGCCAGGACTCCTCCATCGTCTCGATTGCTAGGTCGCCGCCGTAGTTGCGGTTCACTTCGTCAAACAAGCCGACCTCACCGCCGCGCCACGCGTAGATCGCCTGCTTGCGGTCGCCTACGATGAACATCGTACCATCACCCGCTCCCGCCGCCTCGTCGATGAGTGGCAGCAGTCCCAGCCAATCCGCACGGCTGGTATCCTGGAATTCATCCAACAACCAATGCTCGTAACGGGCATCCAAACGGAAATCCACGGCCTCACGCCGCAGTCTCGCGTCCTCGCTTCCCGCCCACCGGCCCATCAGGCGTTTCACGTCATCGAAGCCGAGCAATCCGCGTCGCCGCAGTTGCCTCTCGCAGCGGGCGTCATACATCGCCACCACCTCGCGCACCGCCCGGGTCCGGTGCAGCGCCGCCGCCATTTCGCAGCGGGCTGCTAGATTCACCAGCTCCCGCAGTGCGTCGCCCGCCGGGCCAGCGAGGGTGAATTCGTTGTAAAACTTCATAACCATCGGCCCGCCCTCGTCCGCCGCGGCGCTTAAAATACTCTCTAGCAAACTGGTCGCCCCACCCAGGCTGCCACTGCCGATGGTGTGATTGGAGAGTATATCAAGGGCCTTTTCAAAAGCTTCTCGCTGGCCTTTCCGCGTGTAGTCGATGCCATCCAAGCCTCGCAGAACCATGGCGTAGAGTCCGCCCTTCTGTTTTTCCCAATCCTCCAATCGCACGCCCGCCAGCTCTTCCGGCCCCCATACCAATTGGTGCTCGGCGCGGTAGTGGCCTTGCCAGCGTTTCACGAAATCGCGCAGCCCCTCCAACACCCCCTGATCCTCCTTGCCGATGGTCGCCCGGCGGAAGGCATGGAAAAACTCATCTTCGTCCTGCGGCGTTTCACTCAGGATACTCGCAAGGATTTCATCGCTTGCCGCCTTCGCCCTTGCACCTTCTAGCAGATCAAACTTTCCACCAGTCAGCCCCAGTTCATATTGAAACCCACGCACCACCCGTGAGAAAAAGCCATCCATCGTCCCCAGCATGATTCGCGGCAATACGCGGATCACTCGCTCTAACGACTCGCCGAAATCCGCAGTCGGTAACGCCAGTTCGCGGCGCAGGTCTGTGGCAGTTAGGTCATTGCTGGCGGCGGTGGCGAGCTTGGTCAGCACCGAGTCCGCAAACTCCCCGGCGGCCTTGCGGGTGAAGGTGAGAGCGACGATTTTCTCCGGGGCCACGCCACTCGCCACCAAGCCGATCACGCGGCTCCCGAGTTGGAAGGTTTTCCCCGAACCGGCGGAGGCGAGGATGAGCAGGTTCTTCGCGAGGATTTTCATCGTGGACCGCAGCATGGCGGGGTCTGCGGGAGAGGCAAACCATCAAGTGTGAAAATCCGCTTGTTCAGGATTTCCCGGCGACCATTCTCAGCCGGTGAACGTAAAAACCACGGCGGATATGAGACTGGACGGTCACGTCCATCTCGTTGGAAATGGACGCAAAGGCAGCGGCTGCTGGATGAATATGCGTGGCTGGCATCGCATGATGGGCCACCTGATGAGCCGAATGCTCGGGATGCCGGTGGGTTTTGAAGATGATGATTTCGATGAAATCTATGTCTCGCAGTTGGTGGGATTGATCCAGGAATCATCGCTCGATCAAGCGCTGCTGTTAGCCCAGGAGGAGGTCTATCATGAGGACGGCAGCAAGCGGGACTTCGGCTCGTTTCATGTGCCTAACGACTATCTGTTCGCCGTCTGCAAACAACACCCGGTCTTTCTCCCCGCCGTGTCGATCCATCCCGCCCGCCGCGACGCACTGGCGGAACTTGACCGTTGCCTGGCGCTTGGCGCACGGGCTTTGAAACTGCTGCCGAACTGCCATAACGTGAATTGTTCCCGGCCAGCCTATGATGCCTTCTGGGAGAAAATGGCCGCCGCTGGCCTGCCGATGCTCGCCCATACCGGCGGCGAGATGACCGTGCCGGTGGCTAATAAACTCTATCAAGATCCCGCCTATCTCCGGCGGCCTTTGGAAATCGGGGTGAAAGTCATCGCCGCCCACGCTGCGAGCAGCAGCAGCACACTGGACCGGGATTACTTCGATGACCTGGTGGCAATGATGCGCGAATTTCCCAATTTGTATGCGGATAGCAGCGCTCTGAACACACCTGTTAGAAGCACCGCCCTACGTAAAATCCTGGACTGCGACCTTGGTGAGCGCTTTGTCCACGGCAGCGATTACCCGGTGCCGGTGGGAACTTGGTATGCTTGGGCCCGTGGTTTGATCGACGGTGAATCCCGCGCCCGCGCCGCGAGAATTTCCAATCTGATCGAGCGCGATTTTATGCTCAAGCAGGCGATCGGGTTTGATGAAACGCACTTCACCGGACTGGGTAAAATATTACGCCCGGTCTAGCAAGCAATTCGACTCCCACCGCTCCAGCCCGGGAAATTACGATCCCGAGAGATGCAAACTACGACCACAGCGTGGAAAATCGCAAAAAATCCCACAATACCAATTTGGAAAACTCATACGATGTCAATTCGGCCCGCAACACCTAGCCATACTGAAGGCAAAACAAAATCCGACCTTATGTCAACTGCATATTTAAATCCTGCATATTTAGTAACTATTCAGCACTCCAGCGGGGCATCGGTGAAGGCGGCTTTGATCGAGGCCATAAGATCCAGCCCTTTCTTGCGAACCGTCGAGATATAGCTG
>JAYVNM010000093.1:0-14964 GCA_043758445.1 Akkermansiaceae bacterium
CGGATAAAAACCGACCGCTCCATCACCAACCGAATCAGCCAACCGCCGCCTCGCTCAAAGGCGATGAGCGAACGCGCCCATTTTCCTTTTTAGGGTAATAGCACTGCTAACACACCTTGATGGCGTTACTTTTTTCATCCACGACTGAACTTACATCTGCGGTTGAAAAACGCTGAATGGCACCCATGATGTAGAATCGCGGCGAATAATGATCGCCGCCACAGAGTTCTGGGGTCTTTTTCGCCTTTTTGATCTACGGCGTGATCGTAGCGTGTGGAATGTCAGTTGTTAAGCAACCACGCCAATTTGTTTCCTGAACATAACGCCAGACCGGGACTGAATAAGCCAAATGGTTTATAGCCAACTCATCGCGGCAGAAGCCGGTGTCGTAATCTCAGGGTACTGCGGTGATCACCAGCTTCGAGCCGGGGTCAAACGTGAGCGTCCCAGGCAGTCCCCCAAGCGGTGCAACGATGCTGATGTTGTAGATTTTGAAATGGACCTGACCGATCCTTGAAGTCGCGGAGATTGGTCCGCCATACACTCCGGCAACAAATGTCGCCGAGAACGAACCTAGACCCTTAAGCGTTACCACGGGTTGCGAGTAAGACTTGTTCATCACGGTGATTGGGAATTTTCCGCTTGGATTCGCGAAGGTTCCCGAGAGAAATTCTCCGCTGCCTTGCTTGAAGGTACTTAGAAGTTTCCTAAAGGAAATGGCGATGGGGGCGACTTCCGTCATCATCGCATTTTTACTGGTGCCATGGCAGGTAGCCGTGACCGCGTAGGTGTAGGACGTCGCGGGATCCAATCTTACGACGCCGCTGTCGGCGTAGAGTTGCAAGCCATTAATGATTCTCTGGCCGCTGAGGTCCAAAGTGACACTGTGATCGGCGAGAACGGAACCGACACCCAGAGTGAGGGCGGCGATGAGACAAGCACCGGAACGAGCGATGCCAGAGGTGTGGAATAGGGATGTTTTCATTGTTTTAATTAGGGTGTAGCACAGCTTTTTTCGACTTTTCCAACATGGAAAGCTTTAGAAAAGTAAGATTTCTTATCATCCTGATCATCGGAGTCAAAAAGAATCGTGTTACCCTCCGTGATCACGTCATACCCACGAAATATCTCGGCGCAATACGCAAAGTGGATTTTTGCCTGGCGAAGCGATGGTGCTGCCTGAGGTTTGATTATCCTAAAAAGGAAAATGGGCGCGTTCGCTCATCGCCTTTGAGCGAGGCTGCGGTTGGCTGATTGAAGTAAGGCATGGCGGTTGGAAACCGCCGCCACGTTTAGAAATCGGCGAAGAGGTCCATTTGCGGTGGATTTGGTTGGGGGAGGGCACCTTGATCTTGGACCATGTTTTTGGCTTTGGGGCCTTGGGTTTTGGCTTCGGGTTTTACGGAGTGCAGTTCGAGGTGGGAGAGGATGGATTTTGCGCGCTCGACGACGGATTTCGGGAGGCCAGCGAGGCGGGCGACTTGGATGCCGTAGGATTTATCGGCGGCACCGGGGAGGATCTTGTGGAGGAAGATGATTTCCTCGTTCCACTCTCTAACAGCGACGTTGTAGTTGGCGACGGCAGCCTTGGTGTTAGCTAAATCAGTGAGTTCGTGATAGTGCGTGGCGAAGAGGGTGCGACAGCCGATGGCGTCGTGTAAATGCTCGGCGACGGACCAAGCGATGGAGAGACCGTCGAAGGTGGCGGTGCCGCGGCCGATCTCGTCGAGGATGACGAGCGAGCGGTCGGTGGCGTGATTGAGGATGAGGGCGGTTTCGCTCATTTCGACCATGAAGGTGGATTGGCCGCGTGAGAGATCGTCGGACGCGCCGACGCGGCAGAAGATGCGATCAACAAGGCCAAGCGTGGCGGATTCCGCCGGGACGTAGGCACCGATTTGAGCCATCACGGCAATGAGCGCGATCTGGCGGATGTAAGTGGATTTGCCGGCCATGTTGGGGCCTGTTAGGATCTGGAGGCGGGCGGTTTCCGGATCGAGTTCGGTATCGTTCGGGACGAATTTGACATCGGTGAGAGTTTGTTCGAGGACGGGGTGGCGACCGTTGGTGACGAAGAAGGCGCGGGACTCGTCAAGCACCGGGCGGCAGTGGCGGTGCAGTTGGGCGACTTCTGATAGGGCGCAGAGCACGTCGATTTCCGCGATGGCGGCGGCGGTTTCTTGGAGTTGGGGCAAATGGGTGATGACCTGGCTGCGGAGCTGGGTGAAGAGCTCGGCTTCGAGTTGTTTGGAGCGTTCTTCCGCACCTAGTACTTTGTTTTCCATTTCCTTGAGGGCCGGGGTGATGTAGCGCTCGGCGTTGCTCATGGTTTGTTTGCGCGTGTAGTCGTCCGGGACTTTGGCGAGGTGGCTGGTGGTGATTTCGATGAAGTAACCGAAGACGTTGTTGAATTTGATTTTCAATGAATCGATGCCGGTGCGCTTGCGTTCGTCTTCTTGGAGGCGGGCGATCCAGTCTTTTCCGCCACGGGCGGCTGAGCGGAGATCGTCGAGTTCGGGTGACCAGCCATCGCGGATGATGCCGCCGTCGCGCAAGTTGCTAGGTGGTTCGTCGGCGAGGGCGGAGGCGAGGAACTGGGTGAGTGCGGTGAAGTTGTGGAGTTGATTGCTGATTGTTGATGGTTGATTGAGGGTGGTTGATTGGAAGAGGGTGGAGAGGTCGTCTTTGAGGGAAGGGATGTGGCCCAAGGAGATGCTGAGGGACTGGAGGTCGCGGGCGTTGCCAGAGCCTTGGGATAGGCGGGAGGTGGTGCGCTCAATGTCGCGGATGCCTTTGAGGGATTCACGGCATTTTGATAGAAGAAATGGTTCAGCTAGAAAGGCGGCGATAATGTCTTGGCGGGCGCTTAGCGTTTTGAAGTCGCGCAGCGGGTGGAGAATCCAATCACGGAGCAGACGCGCGCCCATCGGAGTGGCGGTGCGGTCAAGCACGCCTAGCAACGTGTGCTGTTTGCCGGAGCGGGAATCGACGAGGTCGAGATTCCGCTGGGAGGCGGCATCGATGAGGACATGGTCGGCATTTTCGCGGACGTGCGGGGTGTGGAGGTGGGCGCAATTTCTCCTGAGCTGATGGATGAGGTAATGCATCACCGCTCCGGCGGCACCGCTGGCGGCGTGGAGATTGGCGCAACCGAAGCCGTCTAACGAGTGGACGTTGAAATGGTCCTTGAGGAGCTGGGTGGCGTGCTCGGGGAGGAAGGAGTAGCCTTCATAAATAAGGCCGTTTTTCAGCGAACCGAACTCGGCGGTCTGGTGGTCTGGGATGAGGAGTTCTGAGGGTGAAATGCGGGCGAGTTCGTCTTCCAGTAAGCCGTTGTCGGCATACTCGGCGATGGTGAACTCGCCGGTGGTGTGGTCGATGCAAGCAAGACCGAGGTTTTTCCCGTGGCGGAAAACGGCGGCGAGGTAGTTCGGGCGTTGGTCGTCGAGCAGGGTGAGGTCGTCGATGGAGCCGGGTGTAAGGATGCGGGCGATCTCGCGGGAGACGAGTTTTCCGGCGACGGGCTCGGATGTTTGCTCGGCGATGGCCACGCGTTTTCCCGCCTTGAGCAAGCGGGCGATGTAGCCCTGCGCTGCATGATAGGGGACACCGCACATGGGGGTGCCACCGCGCTTTGTTAGGGCGACGTTGAGGATGGGTGCGGCGGCTTTGGCATCCTCGAAAAACATCTCGTAGAAGTCGCCGAGGCGGTAAAAAAGGATGACGTCGGCGGGCAGGGATTTCCGCATGGCCTGGTATTGGGCCATCATCGGGGTCAGTGCGGGCTCGGACATGGGCGGAGAGTGAGGACGGCAGGCGGCGTTATCAAGACCCATGGGGGCTGGGGTGAAATTCGGTTTGACTCTGGTATTCCAATTTGCGCGCCATCGTGCATTTGCCGCATCATTATCCCGGAAAATAAAAAGTGTTCGCCTGACCATCTTTTTGCTTGCGGTTTTTTCGATAAGTGTTCAAATGCTTACCACCAGCCCAGCAATGCCATGAAAGACAAACTCCTCGAATCCGCCCCTCAAGCCAGCACCCGTAGCGAAAACCTCACTTTCGAGCGCAACCCTGACTACGCCATCTACAAGCCGAACTCCCGTGGCAGCGGCGGCGTCGTCCGCTTTGGACTGAACTGCGCCAAAGCCGCCGTCTTCGTCGATGCTGCGGTGCAGGCCGGCGAGAAACAATTCGATTGGGACCAGAAAATCACGATGAAATGGGGACTCTCCGATATCGGGGCCGTGCTCGCCGTGCTTCAAGGTCGGACGCCCGAGGCCAAGCTTTTTCACCAAGCTGAGAAAGCGAGCAGCGCCTTTGAACTCATCCGCCGCGACGATCCAGAACGCGCTCCCTATTTGGTTTCCGTCTCGCGCCAAGCTACTGCGGACAAATCCCTGCGAAAAGTGGTGATCCCATTATCGCATGCCGAGGCCGCCATTTTGGAAACCGCCCTGAGGGCTGCGACGATTCGGATTCTCGACTGGTAACGCCGTCAAAATTCAGACCGCCATGATGCGGAAACTTTGTTTCGTGGAATCGGCTCGTGGCACGGGTGGTGACACCTGATGAAACTCGTCCGGCCCAAACCACTGGAATTGGGGAGCGCGCGTGCCCTCGCGTGCCGTCTCTGGCGCCCTCGCCGGAGACTTGTCGGCACCACCCCGGATGCTTGAAAAATCACCAAAGTCAAATGGTAGGTCGGCCTCCATCGGGCGAGGGCGTACGATCGAACACGCGAGGGCGCGTATGATCCCCTTGAGACTGTCCAGCACGCTTGGTAACGCCTCGGTAAGCGCGCTTGTGAAAAATTTCACAATCCACTTGAGGCATCGGCAACGCGAAGGCATTGTTCCGCCACCGCGAACACCCATGGTCAGTCCTTCTCCCACCACTCTGCACACGGCCTACGACTCGAAGATCGAGGGCAACGTGATCATCACCCGCGTGGATGCCGCCATCAATTGGATGCGGAAAAACTCGCTCTGGCCGATGCCGATGGGTCTTGCCTGTTGCGCGATCGAGCTGATGGCGACGGCATCGAGCCGCTTTGATATTTCCCGCTTCGGCATGGAAGTGATGCGCTTTTCCCCGCGCCAGGCGGATGTGCTGATCGTTTCCGGCACGGTCACTTATAAGATGGCGCTGGCGGTCAAGCGCGTCTGGGATCAAATGCCGGAGCCGAAATGGTGCATCGCCATGGGGGCCTGCGCGTCGTCCGGTGGGATGTATCGCAGCTATGCGGTCTTGCAGGGCATCGACAAGTTGATCCCGGTAGATGTCTATATTTCCGGTTGCCCACCACGGCCCGAGGCCTTGATCGAAGGGTTGATGAAATTGCAAACCAAGATCGAGGGCGAAAGCTCTACACTGGATCAGAAGCGGACCTTCATTGAGGAAAACGCCTGATTTTTTCCCTAATTGAATTGCATCATGTCAGCAGCAGCCGATGTCACTAAGCTCCGCGATGCGTTCGGCGGAAAAATTTGGGAAACCCTGGAATTCCGGGGTGAACAGACCGTGCGAGTCGAGCTTGGCGCACTGCACGACGTGTTGGCAAAGTGCCACCACGACCTTGGCTACGAGATGATCCTGGACATATCCAGTCTCGATCACTTCGGCGATGATCCACGCTTCGAGATGGTTTATGAAATTGCCTCGTTAGATGATTCCAAACACCTGCGGATCAAGGCGAAGGTCAGTGAGGATGAGACAGTGTCGAGCGTAACTGATATTTGGGTCGGCGCGGATTGGCATGAGCGCGAGGTCTGGGACATGATGGGGATTCCCTTCACCGGTCACCCGAACATGAAGCGCATCCTGATGTGGGAGGGCTATCCGTATTTCCCGCTGCGCAAGGATTTTCCGCTCGCCGGGAGGCCCACGGACATGCCGGACGTGGCCTTCACCGGCGTCGCTCCACTTGAAGGTGGCCCGTTCGTGACCAACGCGGGCGGCGAGGATGTGCAACGTCGCGAACCACGGGCGCATGTGGTGGACTGATAAGTAACGTTAGAAAATTCCACCTCGCGCGCCCCCATGACTTCTATCGGTGCGCCGTTTGCCAATGCCGCGCGGAATCTGCGGCAACTGCGGAACTCCCCGGCGGCGTGGGCGTGGGTGGTGCTGATTCTTGGTATTCAAGTGCTCATCGTTGCGGTGGGCGGCTTGGACCGACAGCCGGTGCGGAGTTGGTTCGAGCTGTTCGGCCTCAGCCGTGACGGCGTGTTTTCGGGCAAAATCTGGCAACTGCTGAGCTACGGCTTTTTGCACGGGAGCTGGCTTCATGTGGGACTGAACGCGCTTTTCATCCTCCTCGTAGGCTCACGGATCGAACACATGGCCGGACGCGGGGCCATGATAAAAACCACCGTTGGTGGCGTGATCGGCGGCGGGATCGGTCATCTGGTTCTCACTCGGGGCGGGGCGGACGCACCGTTGTTAGTCGGTATTTCAGGTGGCTGTGTGGCCTTGCTGCTGCTGCTGACCACGCTGTCGCCCCAATCGCGGATGATGCCGCTGCCGATTTCGGGGAAAAGCCTCGGGCTGGGGATTTTACTGGCGGGCCTGCTGCTCGCGATAAGCGACCCAGGGCTGGGCGTCCCGGGATTTTCCAAGCTCGGGAAATTCCTCGGGGACTATGGCCTGGGTGCATTTCAAATCGGCCACGCCTGTCATTTCGGCGGTGGGGTGGCCGGCTGGCTCTACGGTCGCTGGCTGTTACGGCCCCGCATCACGCTGGAACGCCTCCGCCGCGACCGGGAGCGGCGGGAGGCGATGGAGTCCAAGCGGATGTGAACCGGCGTCCGATTCGATCAGATTTTGCAATAATTTCTCAACCGGAACTTCCATGGGTTGACAGAGCCGGGTAACATCCGGTTTCCTAACCCACACCAACACATGACACCTTCAACCGCACCGATTTTGATCACTGGAGGAGCTGGTTACATCGGCTCACATACCGTCCGTCTGCTGGCTGGCCAAGGCCGGAAAATCGTCGTGCTGGATAATCTCGTCTTCGGCCACGACCAAGCGATCATCGATCCCGGCGTGGAGCTGGTGGTCGGTGACGTGGGTGATCAGATGCTCGTGCGCTCGCTGTTCACTAAATTCCAGTTCGGTGCCGTGATCCACTTCGCCGCTTACACCTACGTTGGTGAATCGGTAACCGATCCGCTTAAATATTATCAAAACAACACCGCTGAGCCGATCAAGCTGCTCCAAGTGATGGAAGAATTCGGCTGCAAGGTCTTCGTTTTTTCCTCCACCTGCGCCACCTACGGCGTGCCCGACAAGCTGCCGATCACCGAGGCGAACCGCCAGCAGCCGATCAATCCCTACGGGAAAAGCAAGTTGATGGTCGAGTGGATCCTCGAGGATTGCGGCTACGCCTGGGGCCTGCGGAGTGCTTGTCTGCGCTATTTCAATGCCAGCGGCTGCTCGCCGGACGGCCAGATCGGCGAGGATCACAATCCCGAAACCCACCTGATTCCCCGCGTGATGATGGCGGTGACCGGGGAAATCGATCATCTCGAAGTCTTCGGCACGGACTACGACACCCCGGATGGTACCTGCATCCGCGATTACATCCACGTCGAGGATCTGGCTGATGCGCACGCCCGCGCGCTCGATCACCTCGCGGCAGGTGGCGCTTCCGTCCGCTGCAATCTCGGCACCGGCGTCGGCGTCTCGGTGAAGGAGATCATTTCCGCGGTCGAGGCAGTTTCCGGTAAAACGGTCCCGGTGAAATACGGCCCCCGCCGGGAAGGCGATCCGGCCTCGTTGGTGGCCGATCCCGCCCTTGCCGAAGAACTCCTTGGCTGGGTCGCAGCTCGCAAAGACATCCGAGACATGGTCGGCCCCGCTTGGATCTGGGCCAGCGGCCCCAACGGTGGCAGATACCCGAAAAACAAAACACCCGAGTAATTGCGATGTATTGACATTTGAACTTGCGACCTCGGAAAAAGCGCGTCACTTTAGCCCCAGAAACTAAGCCCATGCACTCAATTGATTTGCAAGTTGATCCCCAACGCGGTCACCGCGCCTTCACACTGGTGGAAATGCTCGTCGTCGTCGTCATCATGTCCATTCTCATGACCGCCGGGGCCATCGGTCTGAGCGGCATGACCGGCAAGAGCGTCACTAGCAGCGTCGCCTCGGCGGAATCCTTGTTTGATGAGGCACGGCTATTAGCCGTCAGCCAGCAGACCCGTGCGCGCGTTCTGATCGCGCAGACTTTGACCAATAGCCCGAACGACAATCTGCGGCGCATTGTAGTAGCCACCGCCGATCTGGATCCTGCGACCGGATTGGAAAAATCTCCGGCAAGCTGGACCCTTTCGAACCGGGGTGTCATCCTCCCGGATCAGGCCTTTTTCAGCCAGACCTATAGCTTCAAAGTCCAGAAGACTAGCAGCGGCACGATTCCAAGTGAAACTCCCAATTTTACCGGGGCCAAGTCCGCTTTTGTCGGTTCTTATTTTTACTACGAATTCAATTCCGAGGGGATTTGCACCACGCCGGGCGCAGGTTTCGTCATCGGTAACGGAGCGCGTAGAGCGGCGGCCGATCAACCTGTTGTCACCGCTACCGGCAAGCGCGACTTCGGCGGATTTGTCATTTGGCGCAATGGCCGGACCTCGGTCTTTCGCAACCCCGCCCAAATCTCCAGCAGCATTCAGTCTATCGCCTCTGGCAGTTCTTTCTAAACATGAAACCCACCCTTTATTCCCGCTACCATCGCGGCTTTACCCTGCTTGAGACCGTCATCGCCATTGGCGTGCTTGCCGTGCTTCTCACCGGCTTTATGATCGTCTTCGCCCCCGCTGCCGACGGCATCCGCAAATCCCTGAACATCCAACAGGCCGACCGCCTCGCCTCCACGACGGAGTCGGAGATCGTCAACTTGCGCGGCACGACGGAAACCACGAATTACAAAACAGGATTCAATAAAGCCTTCGACTGGATCGGGGCCTCGAATGCGGCGACCTCGACGAATGCTCTGGTGGTCTATCAATATCGGGGCAGCACTAGCAGCTTCCGCCCTGATGGTACTCCCAGTCCCGTGGTTTCTCTAACAGGTATGTCGCCGGGCAAGGACTATGTGGTAGTTCCGATGATGCGCCGGGTGGGAGATACGTTCTTCAGCAATGCCTCCACCGGCGACGTCGCTGCCATTGAGGGCGCGATCTATCTGGTGAAATGCACGCAACTGGTCTATAAATCCGGCCAGCTCACCACCGGCACCGCTGGAACCATTGTGGACCCAAAGACCTTGGCTCCCCTCAGCCCCAACAATGCCGATAGCTACGCAGAGGCAGTCATCGCATTTTCCGCCGACTTTTACATCATGCCGGCAAAAACGTCTGCGTATTTCACCAGCACCGCATTCACCAGTACTACCACTGGGTTTTTCGCTAAAGCAAAAAACCCGGTATTTAGCCGCAATATGGCAATTCGCCGATAATCCATGTCTTCTATGAAAATCCAACGGACACATTCCCATCGCGGCTTCACCCTGATCGAGTTGATGGTGTCGATGGTGATCACAATCATCATCGTCACGGTATTGGTCTCCATCACCTCTCTTGCCCTCGACACCTGGAACCGCAGTCGATCGGAACTTCGTGCATCCCGCCAAGCGAAGGCGATGATCGACATCATGGCCCGTGATTACGAATCCCTTGTCACTCGCCGTGACAATAACAGCGAGTGGCTATCAGCTATTAGTGTCAATCCGGCGAGTCAGCCATTAGGCAATAAATTGTTAAGCACCAACGCCTCGAGACTGGTTTTTTTCTCTTCTGCGACGGATCGGTATGACGGACAAATCGGCGTCGTCGGTAAAGACTTGGGCGGCGATGTGTCCTGTGTGGCCTATCAACTCGACTATAAGGACCCTGTTGCGACCGGCTACGAGACTTTCGTTCTGAGCCGTTTGCTGGTGAATCCCAATGACGCCTTTACGAAGTTGCTGGGGCAAACAGACACTACAGTTGCGGCAAAAACTTTGGATAAGGTGTTCACTGCCGCCTATCGCACAGCGACGGTTTCCGACCCGGCAAACTTCGTCTGTGAGAATATCTATCAGTTTTCTCTAACCTTTAATGTGCAATACACCGCAACGGGTGCGACCACGGTGACCAATCTGCCAATCACCATCGGCCAGACGAATGCCGCCCAAACCACCAATAGCCTCAAAATCACCGGAGCAGGAGTCGTCGCGGGAATTACGGGTGTGACCGCAGCAGAACTGGCGACTGGCCGCGTTACCACGGTGCAAATCTCGGTGACGGTGCTGTCGGACTTCGGTATCGACCAAATGCGCTCACGCTTCAAAACTACAACACCTACCTCAACGGATTTAGCGAAGTTCCTTGCGAAGAATTCCTTCCAATATACCAAGCTCGTCCAGCTCCCTAGTTTGTGAGCCAGAGTTGGAATTCATTCCGCACGCTTCATACCTCACAAGGCACCAAAGCGGCGATGGCGGCGCTGGTATTCTTTGACGGCTTCGAACAAGTCACCTTGGCGGAAGTCGGGCCAGAATTTTTTGACGATCACGATTTCTGCGTAGCTAATTTGCCAGAGTAGGAAATTAGAAATCCGCATTTCGCCGGAGGTACGGACGAGTAGATCAGGATCGGGAATGCCGGCGGTTTGCAGGCGGGAGGCGAACAATTCACCGTCGATATCCGTAGGCGAGATTTTACCGGCCACCGCATCCGTCGCCAGTGAACGGGCAGCCGCGACGATCTCCTCGCGACTGCCATAGGAAAGCGCCAGAACCAGTGTCATCGTCGTGTGTCCGGCGGTGCGGGCTTGGATGCGCTCGATCAGCGCACGGGTCTTCGCGGGCAAGCGGTCGAGTTGACCGATGGCGAGGAGGCGCACGTTCTGGCGGTCGAGATCCTTGGCCTTTTCGTCGAGAAAACGGTCCAACAGACTCATCAATGCGGTCACTTCGATAGCAGGACGGCTCCAGTTTTCCGAGGAAAACGCATAGAGTGTCAAATATTCGACCCCCAGCTCGATGCAGGCCTCCATCACTTCTCTAACCGACTCTGCGCCCGCCCGGTGACCTTCCAACCTCGGGAAACCGCGCTCCTTGGCCCAGCGACCATTGCCATCCATGATGATGGCGATGTGGCGGGGGACTTCAGGATGGGAAGACATGGGGTGAGTGCTAAAAAGATACAAACCGCGAATGAACGCGAATGAACACGAATAAATACCTAATCATTAGCAATTCGCGTCCATTGGCGTCCATTCGCGGTTAAAATTCTTGATTGAATTAGACAAGGAGAGTCTGCACCCGGTCAGGCCCGACTCCCACGAAGGCGATCGGCGCGCCGCAAAGTTCCGCTAGGCGTGATAAATAGGCTTTCGCTTGGGTGGGTAAGGCCGAAAATTCCGTGCAGCCCGTGGTGTCGGATTTCCAACCAGGTAACCTTTCATAAACCGGTACCGCGCGATCCCACGCCTTGCGGTCGGCGGGCGGCAGAGTGTGCAGCGTGCCGTCGATGTCGTAGCCGGTGCAAATTTGCAGCGTCTCGTATTCGTCCAAGCCATCGACATTGGTGACAGCAAGACCGGTCACTCCATTGACCATGCAAGCGAAACGGAGCAACACGGTGTCCAGCCAGCCACAACCGCGCGGGCGACCGGAAACCACGCCAAATTCCCTACCTAG
This sequence comes from Akkermansiaceae bacterium, assembly GCA_043758445.1. GTDB lineage: Bacteria > Verrucomicrobiota > Verrucomicrobiia > Verrucomicrobiales > Akkermansiaceae > Luteolibacter. The sequence goes on from JAYVNM010000093.1 coordinate 11,696, forward strand.
GCCGTGGAGATATTCAGAGAGCCCCTCATCGACAGTCGGGAAAGGACCGGAACCGACGCGGGTCGTATAGGCCTTGCAAACGCCGACCACTCGTCCAATGGCGTTAGGTGGCAGCCCGGAACCGGTACAAGATCCACCGGAGGTAGTGTTAGATGAGGTGACGAACGGATAGGTGCCGTAGTCGATGTCTAATAAAGTTCCTTGGGCTCCCTCAAACAGTATCGACTTCCCCGATTTCCACGCCGCATGAAGGATGGGTATGGTGTTTGTGACGTGTGGTCGGAGACGCTCGAATGCGGTGTAAATTTCAGTGAGAACCTCGTCGGCGGTGAATTTTGGAAGATCATACTTTGCAAGTATTTCGTTCGCTTCGATGAGACGTCGGGCGACTTGAGCGCGAGTGAATTCCTCGTCTAACAAATCTGCGATCCGAATTCCGCAACGGTTCACTTTGTCCGAGTAAGTCGGCCCGATTCCGCGCTTGGTGGTGCCGATTTTGTGATCGCCCAAGGAAATTTCACGGGCTGCATCCAGTTCTTTGTGGAAGGGGAAAACGACGTGGGCGCGGTCCGAAATTAAGAGTTTTTCCGGAGTGATGGCCACTCCGAGGGCTTCATTGCGTTCGATTTCCGCGACAAGGCCCGAGGGATCGACGACCACGCCGTTGCCGATGATGTTGATTTTCCCATCCCAGATGATGCCGGAGGGAAGTAGATTGAGAATATAGCGAACGCCCTTGGCGATGACCGTGTGACCCGCGTTGTTGCCGCCTTGGCCACGAACCACGATATCCGCGCCTTCTGTGAGGTAATCGACGATTTTACCTTTGCCTTCATCGCCCCATTGGAGGCCAACAATAATGGTATTCATTTTAGAATTTTTTAACCGCGAATGAACGCGAATGGAAGAGAAATTCAGGAGCTTAACACGATGCGCTCCCACTCGAGTTTTGGTTTTTTGAAGTTAATAATGAGACCGACTGGCAGTCGGGTGATGCGGAGATAGTTGAGCATTTGGCCGCGTTCGATATCGGTGATGCGATCAATGGTTTTCGTATCCACGACGATTTTGCCGTAAGCGATCAAATCCGGGATGAACTCGCCGACTTGCACATTCCGCCAGATAACAGGAAAAATGCGCTGTTGTTCGAAGGGAATTCCCCGGTGGCGGAATTCAACGGCCAGCGAGTTCTCATAAGGTTTTTCATGAAGCCCGTGGCCAAGTCCATTGATGATCTCAAGCGAACACGAAATGATGGCATACACCTCATCTCTAAATATTAATTCGCGTTCATTTGCGTCCATTCGTGGTTAAATCTCTTTGGTTCTTGAAATCAAATCCGCGAACTCCTCGAAGAAGTAGCTCGCATCGTTCGGTCCCGGTGCGGCTTCGGGGTGATATTGGACGCTGAACACGGGCAGCTCGCGGTGTCTCATGCCTTCCACGGTGCCGTCGTTGAGATTGACGTGGGTGACTTCGATTTCCGGTGGCAGCGAATCCGGATCGACAGCGTATCCATGGTTTTGCGAAGTGATGGAAATTTTTCCCGTGCGGAGATCCTTGACCGGTTGATTGCCGCCGCGATGGCCGAATTTCAGCTTGAAGGTGTTGCCACCAAAGGCGTGGGCGAGGATTTGGTTGCCGAGACAAATCCCGAAAACCGGCAGCTTGCCGATGAGCGCTTTGATTTCCTCGTGAATGTAGCCGAGCGCTGCCGGATCGCCGGGGCCGTTCGAGAGGAAAAGACCGTCGGGATTTTTCGCCAGAACCTCGGCGGCGCTGGTGCGTGAGTTCACCACCTCCACTTCAAATCCGGCTTGGCGGAGACGGCGGAGGATATTGAATTTTAAACCGAAATCATAGGCAACGATGCGGTGGCGCACCGGTGGTAGGGGCAGGTAGTGGCCAGTCGCGCCGGTGGATTCGTTCGGCAAAGCCCACTCGCGCGACTCCTCGGACCAAACGTAGGATTCTGGCGTGGAAACTTCCCGCACGTAGTCCATGCCTTCCATCGAGGGCGAAGCCTTGGCGGCGGCGATGGCGGCCTGCACATCCATTTCGGTCGTCACGCAGGCTCGCATCGCGCCGCGCGAACGCAGGTGCTTGGTGAGGGCGCGGGTGTCGATGCCTTCAATGCCGAGAATCTGGTTCTCCGCCAGATACGCGGCGAGCGGCTGGGTGGAACGCCAGTTGGACGGCACCTCGCAGAGCTCGCCGATTACGAAGGCCCGGATGTGCGGCCCCTTGGATTCGGCGTCCTCAGGATTAATCCCGTAATTTCCAATCTGCGGATAGGTCATCGTGACGATCTGCCCGCGATAAGACGGATCGGTGATGACCTCCTGATATCCAGTCATGGAGGTGTTGAAACAAATTTCTCCGGTGGTGGTTCCGGTGGCTCCGAAGGCTGTTCCTTCGAAATAGCGTCCATCTTCAAGGGCTAGAATGGCAGTAATCGGCACGGCGGCGGCAGGCTAGGCAGGCACTCCGGACGATGCAAGAGAATGCTCATTCTCTCGCCCGACTATCGATGAAAATGGTGACCGGCCCGTCATTCACCAGCGCCACTTTCATCGCCGCACCGAAAATCCCCCGACCGACGGGCCTGCCAAGCCCGATTTCCAGCGCGGTGCAGAATTTTTCATAAAGCGGCTCTGAAATGGCCGGAACCGCGGCCCGCAGAAACGACGGTCGGTTGCCATTTTTTGTCGAGGCGTGAAGGGTGAACTGGCTGACGACGATGATCCCGCCCCCGGTATCGCTCACGGATTGGTTCATTTTCCCCTCGGCGTCCGGGAAAATCCGCAGCCGCGCGACCTTGCCGCTGAGCCATGCCACGTCCTCCATTTCATCGCCGTCCTCCACCCCGAGCAGAATCAGTAAACCGGGACCGATTTCGGAAATCCGGCTACCAGCCACGGTCACGCTGGACTCAAGCACGCGTTGGATGATGGCTCGCATGGTTATTCATCAAGGTGGAATGGCAGGATCGGTGTAACTTGGCACCGTGGCGGCGGTTTTCAACCGCCCCCGATCCCGAAAATTGCCATGCGGTTGAAAATCGCTGCCACGATTTCTCTCTCTCTCGGATTCCGTAAAGCTGAAGCGGGGGAGTATCCTCTGAAGAGTTATTGGCAGCAAGCCAAGGCGGAGTCTCCGTCACTGACTGGAACGGCGGCGGCGGAGCAGGGCGAGCAGGCCGATGCCGCCCAACAGCGCGGCACCAGGCTCGGGGACGGCGGTGTAGGTCAGATAGATCTGGCTGTTGT